>CAMFLN010000723.1 GCA_945957305.1 uncultured Planctomycetaceae bacterium
CCCAACCATTGAAACTCCTCGATGTTCAAGATCATCCAAGAACGACTGCGACAAGGCCAACGGACGATGGCCTGGCCCAGCGGCAATTTGCCGGCGCTGCCGGACCGCTTCCGCGGTTTGCCGGTGCTCGATCAATCGCGCTGCCCCAGCGGTTGCCAGGAGTGCGTCACGGCCTGCCCCACTGACGCGATCCGCGTGGAAAATGGCCTGGAACTGGACATGGGGCGCTGCCTGTTTTGCACCGATTGCGTGAGCGCCTGCCCGACCGGCGCAATTCGCTTTACCCAGGAACATCGCCTGGCGGTGCGGCATCGCGACGACCTGGTCGTGCGCAGCGGCCAGCCGTTCGAGCTCGCCCGGCCGCTCGAGCAAAAGATGCTTCGCATTTTCGGGCGTTCGCTCAAATTGCGCGTGGTGAGCGCCGGCGGCAGCAACGCGTGCGAAGCGGACGTGAATGTGCTCAGTACGATCGTTTTCGATTTGGGACGATTCGGGATTCAGGTCGTCGCCTCTCCACGGCATGCAGACGGCGTCGTCGTGATCGGCCCGGTCCCACAGAACATGAAGTACGCCCTGGAACAAACCTACGAGGCCACGCCGGCCCCCAAGATCGTCATTGCCATCGGGGTGTGCGCGATCTCGGGCGGACCATTTCGCGATCATCCGGAGGTCAACAACGGCACCGATGGCATCCTGCCGGTGGATTTGTACATCCCGGGTTTTCCACCGCATCCGCTAACCATTCTCGACGGACTGTTGCGGCTGCTGGGCCGATTGGAAGAATTGCCCGTCAATGAGCAACCGAAGGCGTTGTCGCGCTGAAATCGCGAGACAAACGCCTGCACGCAGCTCTCACCCGTTGAGATTCGGCCAAATGCCGCGATCGGGATCGTGAGTTCGCGGGCTGTCGCCATTGCTGCGGGGCGCTTCGCCATTGCCAGGAGCGGGGGCGCTCGGATCCAGGTGCACGGTCGACGAGCGTAGGCCGACCGGTTTGAGCAGCTCCGCCATCTTGATCGCCAGGGCATTGAACTCGCGCGGGTTCGTCGGTGCGTACGCCAAACGCACGTTTTCGTCCGACGGCGGCGCGGCCGGGTCGACCGGCATCATGACCTGGTGGTTGTGCAGGCTGTACACGGCGTACAACACCTCGATCTCCCATCGCCCAGCCTGTTCGATTTCTTGCCGCAAATCGAAAGCCGCTTGAGCGGCATTCAAGCACACGGCTGTCTCGATCAGCGCTTCGCGGTAGCCCGGCATGTCGCGCGCGTCAGGTCCCCAAACTTCTTTCAGGCCGTTGGCCGACTCGCGGACGGCGACGAAGATCTTGTGCAAAATCGATCGTAGCGTGCGCGACGTGGCGCGCGACCAGAATTTCATCGGCCGCAAATAGGCGTCGACGGCGCCGGTTACGGCGCCGCAACCGCTGTGTCCGAGCATTACGACCACCTTGACGCTTTCGCTCAGGGCGTTGACCGCAAAGTCGATGCTGCCGAGGCAGACGTCTCCCAAGACGTTGCCCGCCACGCGAATCACGAACAGATCATTGAAGCCTTGGCCGAAAATCATCTCGGTCGGCACACGCGCATCTGAACAACCTACGACGACTGCGAACGGGGACTGCTTGGGCATGCCCCCCTCGCGCCGCACCATGCCCACTTCGAGACCGTTGCAAGCGACGACGTAGCGCGGCTCATCCCCTTTGGTAAGATCGCTGGAACGGCAACTCGCCATCCAGCGAGAAAACATGCGGTTGCCGTCTTCGAGCTGTCGCCGCGCCGCTTCCGCATCCGGCGGCGAAGGCTTGGCGCTGGGGTTTTGCGGGTCGAATCGGTAGATGTAGTCGATCGTCTGCATATGTTTCTGCCTCTTTCGTCCGGGCGCGTCGCGGCAAGGACCATGAAGGTCCGGCATAGATGCGTGCACAGGGCCAGGCATCGTGCCGGCCGAGATTGCACTTTCAAGTCTACCCCTCGGATCGCGCGCGGACCAGAAACAGGCCTTGCTGCCACGAATTCCAGCACCAATCGAGGTCTGCGCAAGACGGACAATCGTGCCACGTCGCCTCGTTAGCCGCCCCGGCGACCTGGCTGTAGTTGTTCATGCCATGACCGTGCGCGGCCTTTTTTGACCCTGCCCGAGAAGCGCTTTGTGGTATGTTCTCGGGCGTTGGCAATAGAATTCACGGCGGAAGAAGGCGAGTCGAACGCATGAAATGGTTGTTTATCGCCGGGGGTGGAGCGATGGGTTCGCTCGCGCGGTATGGACTGCAGGGATTCATCCAGCGCGCCTCGGGCCTCGGCTTTCCACTGGGAACCGTTGCCGTCAACGTCATCGGGTGCCTGCTGGCCGGTATATTTTACGGCCTCTTCAACGGTCCCTGGCCCGTGCGTGAAGAACTGCGCCTCGGTCTGATCGTCGGCTTGCTGGGTGGCTTCACCACGTTTTCGGCGTTCGGCCTCGCGACCTTCCTGATGACGCACGAGGGGCATGCGCGCTGGGCGCTGCTCAACGTCGTGGTGAGCTGCGTGCTGGGGCTGGGCGCAGTGTGGTTCGGCTACCGCTTGGTCGTATGGTGGTTCGGCACGCCGGTGCCGCCGGCCTGACAGCGCCCACGATCGCCGGACCGCAGCAAACACGTTGGATCGTCAGGCGTTGCAAAATTAACCAAAAACTTGGTGAAACATCCTGGGCCAGAATGCGCTAGGAAAACCAGTGGCATGGTTTTCCTCAGGCGCGAAAGGCTGCCCCGGTATGAACACCGACACAGTTCGTCTCACAGGCAAGACGGCGCGCATTCCGCCGGATTTCTTTACGCCGCCGTCCGTCTCCCGGCCCGGCGCCCCGACGGTCCTCGACTTCGGCCGCCGCGCCGTCGAAACGAGATCCGCCGTCGCGCCCTTGTCCGCACCCAATCCACTTCGTGAAACATCGGCCGCAGAGCGGCGCGCTGTGAGCGATGTCTACGTGCGCGAAGTGACAACGCGGAGCGAGCGCGACGCCTTTGTAACGTTCCCCTGGCGGATCTACGAAGGGGATGCGAATTGGTGCCCCCCGCTCTTGAGCGACGCCAAAGCGTTCGTCGATCGCAGGACGCATCCTTTCCTGTCTC
>CAMFLN010000724.1 GCA_945957305.1 uncultured Planctomycetaceae bacterium
CGAATTGACGAATTCCTTTGAAGCGGTTCCCGCAACCTTCGATCGCGTGGCCTGTCTCGAGGTCGTGGAGCATTTGCCCCCGGTCGAACTTGCCGCGGCGCTTTTGGACATTCAAATCGCCCTGACTCCGGCGGGCCGCGCCCTGTTCACGTTTCCCATCGAGCACGGCGTAATGTCGTTTGCCAAGAATTGTTACCGCCGGGCCACCGGCGGCGACCTGTATCCGACCATGGGCCGCACCGCTCGTTCCTTGCTGGGTCTGTCGGTGCCCCGGCAGGATAGCGCAGCGCTCAGCGATTGCAGCTATATTTATTCGCACGTCGGTTTTGATTGTCGCGCGATGCTGGATACGATCGCGGATTCGTTCCGCATCGAAGCTGTGCATGTGCTCCCCCTGGGCACAATGACCTTGGGGTTGGGAAACGGATTGGCGGTCATTGCCCGCCGGCCCGGATCCTGAAGCCGCGAGCGACGACCCCGCCGCTGAAATCCCACCTTTTTCCGCACGACGCGCCAATCTATGAGCGCGTTTGACAACGCGGGGCTGCATGACGCGCTACCTGGTCGCATTGACGACTTACAACGAGCTGGAGAACTTGCCGGCGCTGGTCGACGAGATTTTTCGCCATGCGCCCCAGGCCGACGTGCTCGTGGTCGACGACAATTCCCCCGATGGCACCGGCGACTGGGTCCGCGAGCGCGCCGCGAGCGAACCCCGCTTGAAGTTGTTGGCCCGCCCCGGTAAGCAAGGGCAGGGGAGCGCCGTCGTCGCGGGCTTGCGTTATGCCGTGGAGCACGGCTACGACTACGTCGTGACGATGGATGCCGATTTCAGCCACCATCCGCGCTACATCCCGCATATGTTGCAAGGCGTCAGCGAGGGCCCACAAGCGTACGACGTGATGATCGGATCACGCTACGTGTTTCAGGGGCGCGTCGAAGGGTGGCCCTGGCGACGGCGCTTGATGAGCCGGGCTGTGAATATCTATTCGCGGCTCTTGCTGCGGATGAGCACGCGCGATTGTAGCGGCGGATTTCGCTGTTATCGCGTCGCGCGTCTTGCAGAACTCGACTTCAGCCAACTCATTTCGACCGGCTACTCCTTCCACGAAGAGTTTTTGTGGCGCGTTGTGCGCCATGGTTGCCGGGTGGGCGAAACGCCGATCATCTTCGTCGACCGCGTGCGCGGAAGCTCGAAGATCAACATGCGCGAGGCGCGCACGGCCCTGCGCGTGATCTTCAAGCTGGGTTTGCAGGAACGCTTCGGCAAGCGATAGATCGCAATGAACCGTTCGCGCAAATCAGGCGGGACGTTTTCAGAAATGAAACAAGGGGCAATCCGCTGGGCGGACCACCCCTTGCGCTTAGATTTGTCGAGGATGACGCCGGGCGTTAGCTCTTCGGCTTGTCTCCCAGCAACTCGGCCACGTGCTGCTCGATGCCCTTGGCCCAGATTTCGTACCCTTTTTCGCTCAGGTGCAAATAATCGGGCATGATGTCCTTGGCCAGCGAGCCGTCGTCAGAGAGGAATTTCGGCCCGATGTCCAGGTAGAAGACGTTTTTGCCGTCGTCAACGCTTTTGGCGATTTCATTGGCCTTGGCGTTGACGGCACGTTGCGGGTTGTCGGCTTTTTCGCCGCGCGGGAAGACGCCCAAGAGCAGAATCTTCGTCTGCGGCAGCTTGTCGCGCAGCTTCGCGACAATTGCCTTGATGCCGGCGGCAATATCTTCCGACGTGTTGGCGCCCGAGTTGTTGGTGCCGATCATGATGACGGCCAGCTTGGGCTTAATGCCGGCGATATTGCCGTTATCCAGGCGCCACAGGACGTGCTGAGTACGATCGCCGCCAATGCCGGCGTTCATCGCTTTGCGATCGCCGTAGTATTTGGCCCATACTCCCTTGCCAGCGCCTTCCCAACCCTGGGTGATCGAGTCCCCCAGGAAGATCAGATCGACGTCTCCTTGCTTGGCACGCTCATTAATCTGATCCTGCCGCTTCATCCAGCCGGCATCGCGCGGCACAGGCACGATCGTATCGGGGTCGGCAGCCGTCGCTACGTTCAATGACCAAGAGGCAACCAGCGACAGGATCAGTGCCGCGAAAAGGCGTCGATGCATGGTGTAACTCCGTGGTGGGTAAGAGTGGGCGAGGGAACAACCGAGCAAACCTTTCGGCCGGCAGCTCCGCAGCGGCGGTAACGAGTCCTCTTCGCCTGCAGCAAAAATCTCCGCAGACGAAGGCAACGTCAAGTTAGTAAAGCACCGGCGTACGCAAGCACGCTGTCGCGCTGTGGACGCGGCGGCTCTGCTTTAGATCGTGGGGACGAAGCAGGTTCTTCCTGACACACACGCCGGGCGGCCGACGAAGTTATCGTCGGGGCCGAGAATGTGTTGTGTCAGATTGCACCAGCAATGCCCGTCGCCGACCTGGCCGTCTTCGACGGCGGGGTTCTGGCAACCGGTGATGTACATTCCTTTGGAACGCAAATGCTGACAGGCCGAACCGGTGCCGTCCGTATCGGGAATCGGCTGGCTATCGTGAATCGACATAGGATATTCCTTGCTGAGTATTGAGTGGGATCGTGCTGATCGCGAACGCCGGTGAGCAATCGCTTACAACTCGATACCTCCGGTCTCTTGGCCCGCCGCGCGCAGAATCGCCCGCCGCACCGAAACCCTGGCCAGGCGCACCTTGTACTCGTTATCCGCCAGCGGCGTTGCCGAGCGTACTGCCGCCTCGCCCGCGGCAGTCGCCGTGTCGAGATTCACAGGCTGGCCGAGCAACGACTGGGCCGCCTCGTACGAGACCCAGGGAGTTGGAGCCACCTGTCCCAGCACGATGTTGGCTTCGCGCACGAGGCCGTTCTCGATCCGCAGCCCCGCGGCGGCGCTGCAGAGCGGAAAGTCGGGCCCGGCCGTCGGCCGTACTTCATACGTGGCGTTGGCGACCTCCGTGGCGCGGGGCAGCAGAATGTGCGTGACCAGTTGGTTGGGTTCGATCACATGCTCGCGCTGCCGGCCATCGCGTGGCACGCGGAACAGCGACTCGACCGGAAGCGTAAGCTCTTCTTGCTCACTCGGGCCGATCAACCGTACCTGAGCACCAAGCGCG
>CAMFLN010000725.1 GCA_945957305.1 uncultured Planctomycetaceae bacterium
GATAAGCCCTCTCTGGTAGGCAGCGTCTTCAATACAGCCGACATTGTATCCGCACTCATTCTGCATCATCTCAACAAACTCTGCCGCGGAAAGTGCTATTTCGTGTGTCCCCACGTCAAACCAGGTCGTTTCATTGTCGAGCTGCGCGACGTTCAGCAGACCGCGCTTGAGGTAGGCGCCCGCCAGGTCTGTAAACGTGACGGAACGATGAGACTGGGCATGCAGACCGCCGAGGATTTGCTCCAGCCACTGGTCAAAAAAATAAAGTCCCGTCACCGCCCAGCGAGACGCGGTGCTATCCGGCCGTTCGCTAATGGCCAGAGGTCGACCGTCGGGTGCCAGGTCGGCAACGCTGTATAGCCGCGGGTCGGTCATAGCCTTTGCGAAAATCGATGCTCCCTCACTACGGCTACTCGCCTGCACGATCGCCGCGTCGAGCTGCCTGCCATAGAACAGCTGATCCGCCAGCACGATCGCTACTCGGTCTTTTTGTATGAACCTGCCAGCGGCTTGTAATGCCGCTAGGTTGCCCTGCGACGCCAATTTCGGCGCGTACTGGATGCGCAATCCCAACCTTGAGCCGTCCGTGAGCAGCGGGACCAGTCCGCGTATATCGTCGGGTGGAGCGATGATTAAAATCTCCTGGGCTCCCGCGAAGATTAGTACGGACAACGGGTAGTAGATCAGCGGTTTGTCGTAGATAGGCACCAGGCATTTGCCGATTGCTGCCGTGGCGGGATAAAGCCGCTCTCCGGCGCTCGCCGCCAGGATAATCCCCTTTGCGACGCCGCCTTGCTTGATCATGGTTGCACTCCCCTTGAGTATCTTTTTTCCCGGCAGTGCTGGCGCGACGGAGATCACCGACTACATCGTCGCAGAGACAGGCGCTATCCAGCGGTCAAACGCATGCCGAATCCAACGGCTCGAGCAGCACATCATCCAGCTCGACTGACACTCCGCGTTGCAAAAGAGTAATTGCCACAATGAGCCTAGTCTTTCGGCACCGCGATTCGATGATGCCCTCCATTCCCGCGAAAGACCCCTCCAAAACCCGGACCTTTTGTCCAGGCTGCAAACGCGCTTCAATCGTCAATGGCACCTTGGCATCGATCAGTCGCTGCACCTGCGCAAGGTCGGCATACAGGTGGGGACCATCCGGCACTTGGATCGATTGCGCAATCCGCTGCGTGGCCAGGCTTTGCACCCGCTCTCGCTGGTCGGTGAAGAGGAATACATAGCCGGCGAACAGCGGCACATGCGACGTAATGCGCCGCCCGCGATACAAGTGGCGGCGTTCTACGAGTGGGAGATAGAAGGGGATTTGACGTGCCGCCAGTTCTTCGGCCAAACGCTTTTCCTGCCGGACTTTCGTGTAAGCCACCCACCAAGCCCGTCCCGTCTCGTTGGCCGCGAATCCGTCAAGAAGTTCCGGCGGATGAATCGAAATCGCGCGGCGTGCCGACGCCATCCTGATTTTTCCCTGACGCTGTGCGGATTCGACACGTTGATGGATTGCGTCTTTGCAGACGCTCCCCTCAGTAAGCGATTTTTCTCCGCAGGACCGGACTCGCTTTTTTTATATTTCTCCGCCAAGCCAATACTCGAGTGCATGAGTCGGGCCGCGCAAGTCCAGATTTAATCAGCCAATGTGAAATGCCCATCGGACTGTGCGACACGATGAAATTTTCTTGCCAATCGATTCAAGTCAAAAAATATTTTCGTGTCACCTGTAAGGATTCACAAAGAACATCATGTCGATTGTTGACAAGGGAGGCTTGCGTGGTAAAAGTCGAACTACTGCTTGTTAGGGTGTTGGCCCTAGCGTGATGATGGCGCAACAGGTTTCATCGTCCGACGCAAAAAGCAGGTCAACAAGGCACGTCTCTGCAATGTAGGCGTGCCTGAGCGAGTAACTGTAGTTAGGGATTTCTGGCTCGCTCGTCGATCCATGGGCACGGAGTGTAGACCGAGTTTCAGTTCATATCAGGCACATTCTGCGACGAATGCGGGAATTGCCGATCATGTCACTGAACTTATTCCGGCTGCTCTGTTCCCCCTAGCATGAATCTCGGCATCGAGTTCCCTTCCGGACTGGTTCCCACCATCTGAACCCGCCAACTTGCGTCGCCGGATGACGGTGCGCTGCCTTCGCTCTACTTAAACATCCTTGCAGCCTGAATTCTTCAGCGGCAAACACTCGCCGTGGGCGTGACAAAAGCCAGTAAACAGCGCAAGACGCGCGCGGCACGAAAACGGAAAGTGCGCACTAATCATGCGACTTGTCCGCCTGTGGTTCAGCCGGCGGTTCCGTCGGCACTACGCAGCAACTCAGAGAGCGTCCTCGCAACGCGCAGTGGCCGTCGCTCAATGGATAGAAACAACAAAGCGGCCGAGAGCCGCCAGTCGCGAACTAAGGAAACTCGCGCTGTAAGATCTGCCGCCCCGAAATCATCCGCGTCATCTGCCGTGCGCGGAGAAGTAAGCATTGCGACCACGACTGTAGCGAACGAGTCAGAACCATTTGTCGTGTCTAAGCGACGAACATTGATTTGCCCTATTCCCAGCGATCCCTCCGAGGCGAGATCGGGCGACGACAACCGCCGCACAGTGAAGTCGCGAGAAGCCTCGCAATCTGACCGCGCGTTGATCGAGCGTTGTCTCAGCGGCGAACCGACGGCCTGGACGACGCTCTACGAACAATGCCATGCCCCTTTGGTCCAGTCCGTGCGGGCATTGCTCGGTCGCAATGCCGTGCACCATGACGTAGTTGATGAAATCGCGGCCCGCGTGTGGTTCGCCGTAATTGACCGCGACGGTCAACTGCTGAACCGTTTCGACGGGCAACGCGGTTGCAGGCTCAGCACCTTCCTGGCGGGTTTGGCAAAGAACGAAATCTCGCGGCACTATCGCACCGAGCGCCGGCGCAATGCGCGGGAAACAGAAGTGTGCCGGAGCCGCTCGAAGGTTTTGGCCGATTCGCATCTCGACAGTCGGCTGGGATTGACGGTAGCCGTGTCGAGCTTCTTGGCAACGTTGACTTCAAGTGAACGCAGCTATTGCCAGGATTTCCTGCTGAACACTGACGAGGAATTGCGTCAGGTGTATTCCGA
>CAMFLN010000726.1 GCA_945957305.1 uncultured Planctomycetaceae bacterium
GCCATGGCCAGCCCGAGATGGAAAAAGTAGTAACGCATGGATTAGATCCTCGATAACGAGATAACGGTGATGAATTTACGGCTTGGCAAGCGAAACTTCGAATCGCAAGGCGGCATGCTCGGCCGCGAAGCCCGGCGGAGCTGCACTGGTGATCAGCGCCTGATTATCGCGTAGCGCGTAGCCAAACGGTTGATCCGTCGAAGGATCGACGGGAACTGGCACCACGGTGATTTCGTTGAGCCTGTCCGGCAACCTGCCACCGTAGGTCGCAGCGTGCATGCGAATCGCTTCGACCACAATGTGCGCGGCCAAGGTACGTTGCGATTTCACCTCGGCCCAGGAAGCGTTTTCGACCGCACCCAGCAACGCGACGAACGGATATCCCACAAATTCGCGCGCAGCTGCCTGTGTCTTTTCATTCGCCTGCCTGGGCCCATTGCCACGCTGCGCGAAGGGGACGTACGACCATTTGAAGTTTTCATCACGTAGTCGTTCGTAGTCGGTCAAGGTAACGAGCAGCACCACCTGAGCCACGGGCATGGCCTCGACCTCGGCCGGAGTCTTGCCGGCCGCGATGAGTGTCTGTTTGGCACGCGTATATGTCTTGATGGAGAAGAGTGTGGCGACGACGTCAGGTGCCACGGTTGGAGTATCTGATAAGGAAAGCAGGCTCGCCGAAGTGCGCGCGACCTTGAGCAATTGCTCGCGCCATTGATCGGGCGTGAAATTGGCCGCGGCGATACCTCGCAGATTCGGAAACCCATAGTCGATCCAGTATTGCTCCTGCTCGATGCCGACGCGCATGTCGACCAGCGGCCGCGGCAATGCCATGAGGGCCCAGTACAAATTCGGCGCGTCGGATGCCTGCACCAAATTGTCCAACTCGTGAAACATCAGGCTGGAAATCGCCAGCCCAACTAGTCCGCTGACGATGGTCGGTTGCTGCCCGATATGGCGCGCCATGGCAAAGCCGGTTTGCAAGGACCGGATCGCTTCGTCGTATTTGCGATCCACGATCAGTAGGCGGGTGCGCAGCGCCACGAGCCGAGCCACGTTGCGCATGCCCTGTGCCTCGGGCAAGCGCACCATCCATGGCTCTTCGCCGCGAATAGGAAGTTGCCAGTCGCACGATTCCATCCGGGCTCCGCGGTCGGCCTCGTCGAGGCGATAATCCTCGGCGGCGAGCAGCTGTGCGACCTCGGCACGCGGCAATTGATCGATCGGCAAGTCGAGCCAGCCGGCGATCTTTTCTTGGCGTTCGTGGGCTTCAGCTGACTGCTGTGTGGCAAACTCGACGCAGATTTTGGTGTACACCAAAGCCGCATTGCCCGGCGCCAGATCAATAAACGGAGGCAGCAACCGGTACCGCAGCGCCGGAGTTGGCTCAGCCGCGGGATGCACGATCAACCGCGTCACGGGGACTTGCGCTGGCTCGTCGGCCGAGGAGAACCGCCCTGTGGAAAGAAGCAATGCCATCCAGCAGGCGTGCCCAACGAACGTGGGCACGCTTCTGCAGCGAACAGATCTAATTCTCACGACGATCTCCTCAATAGTGAGGGATGGAGTAAACGCTCATCTCAGCCGGCTCGCAGGCGGTGACGTCACGGCAATTCAGGCATCCGGCGCCTGCGATCTTGGCGTCAGAAACTCGCGACGCAGCTCGTTGTAGGTCGAACCGACGCCTGGTGAGGATGACTTGGGGGCAATGGGTTGGGCATACCTCTGTGCTTGTCGCAGGCCAGGGGACGCGCGGCGCAGGAACTCATTGCGGCGCGTGGCCGCCAACATCGGGCCACCGCTGGCCCAGTCGATCAAGTTGTCGGATTCGTCCCCCGCATTGAACGGCGCGTACGGGACGTCGTGTGCTGTAGCTCGAAGCGATGCTGATTGTGCGAATTCCCCTGGGGCAGCGTCGTCTGCTACGCTCGGCGCCGACGGCCGCCTCGGCGGTGGCTGCCACGCCAGGACCATGCGACCCGGTTCGACCGACACGTGTACAGCCCGCAGCGATAGCGCCAACAGCACGCCCGCGGCCAGCGAAGCCACTACCACAATAACTCGGCGCTGGCGCCGGACTCTTTGTTCCCGCGCCGCCATGCGCAGGCAGACCGCGGCCAGGTCGAGCTGGGCATCATACGGGGGTACTTGATCGAGTGAGCCCAAGACCTTGCGCACGGCGGCCCACTCGGCGCGGCAGGTGGCGCACTCGGCGAGGTGCTCGTGACACCGCGCCGTCTCGCAGGGGTCCAATTCTGCATAAGCCAAAAGCGAAAGTCTGTCGATCAGTTCGTCACAGCGCATTGGTTTAATCCGCTTCGTGAATGCCACGTTTCTTCAATTCGCGATAGAGCTGTTTAATCGCCGTCTGCAGGCGCGATTTTGTCGTTCCGAGCGGGATGCCAGTTGCCTGAGCGATCTCGCTGAGGGATAGCTTTCCAAAATGCTTCAACACCAAGACCTCGCGCAGCTCTTCCGGGAGAGCGGCCACGGCCGCCGATACAGCCGACTGTGTTTCATTTCGGGCGAGCATGTCCGCCGGCGTGGGCGTGGCAGCGACCAAATCACGTGGCACCGTTTGGGCCGCTGGTCGGCGACGATCGCGCCGCCGGCGGTCGCGCGCTACGTTAAGTGCGATCCGGTAAATCCACGTCGAAAACGCATGGCTCGGCTGATACCGGCCGCTCGCTTGCAAGACACGGACAAAGACCTCTTGGCAGAGGTCGTCGACTTCGGTTTGCGAACCCAGCAGCTGTCCCAGCAAGCGGCCGAGGGGCGCGTTCCAACGGCGCACCAATTCGGCAAACGCTGCGGCGCTGCCAGAGTGGCAGAGCCGCATCAGCTCGTGGTCAGTAGTGACAGCCGCAGAATCCATGCGAGGCGGTCGCGTTGCCGGCGGACAAAACGTGTTTCCCTTTTACACGCCGCTGAGGCACAGTTGGCTGACAAGATTTGCCAAGATTTTCGCGATCACCGCCTTCAGCCCGTCTAGCGTGTGCGCCGAAGGCGCCATATAGGGGCAAAGGACGCAGGCTGGGGAACGACTGCTTGGTTGACGTAACTCATTGTTGTTAAATAAGTTGCGTATTTGTTTGGGTAGGCGCTAGGC
>CAMFLN010000727.1 GCA_945957305.1 uncultured Planctomycetaceae bacterium
GGGCCATACTGAGCGATCCGCGGAAGTGATCGCGATGATTCTCCTGGGCACATTCACAGGGAATCGTGTATCCGGGACCGCCACTGCCATCCCCTTTCGGATCGCCCCCTTGGGCCATGAAGCCCTTGAGCACGCGATGGAACGGAGTGCCGTTGTAGAAACCCTTTTCCACCAGGCTGATAAAGTTCGCTACGGTATTCGGCGCCTCGTTCTCGAATAATTCGACAACGATGTCCCCCTTGCTGGTCTTGAGTTTCACTCGGGGCAGGTCGTCTGCCTTGGCCTCGGCTTCGCGGATCTTTTCTTCTTTGGCCCACTTCTTCTGATATTCAGGTACCAGTGCCAGTAGCTGCTTGCCAGGGGCATCTTCCAGGGCCGCAGCGTCTTTGGCAATTTGAAAATCTTTGGCCGCTTCGTCGAAATTGTTCGAGTTGAAGGCGGCCCGGCCAGCGATCGAGTAGATGGTCTTGTTCGGATAGCCGTTGTCGATCAGCACGTGGGACAAACGCAGGGCCTCTTCATACCGTTCGCGGTTTTCTGCATCGACGGCCAATGATTCGAGAAGGACAGTGACGTCCTTGTTCTTATTGGGATTGGCGGCGTAAGCCTCTTCGGCGGCCTTTTTGATTTTTGGCTCCATCGCAGTGCCGCGTGCCAAAATGTCCTCGCGTTGCTCCAACAACTTCTCGCGATCGTCCGGCTTCGCGGCACGGTATTCGAGAGTATTCTTCCGCAGCTCGGCGATGATCTTCCACCAAGAATCGAACATCTCGTCAAACTTGGCCTGAGGATCCTTCCCCCCGGCCTGAGCCAGGGAGTGAGCCGGCGGCATACCCCCAAAAACCAAGCTGACCGCTAGCAGTACCAGGCAAACTCGGACGTGCATTGTGCGAAACCCTCTGTGGAGAAGCAGCTTACGGAAAGTCAGGCATAACCGGCGGCGATGCTTCCGCAGGCCAGACTCTAAATCTACCATACTTGTATACGTCGCAACATGCATCGGTGGCAATTCGCCCCGCGAGGCACGGTCGACTGGACTCAATGATGCGGCGGTCGATAAGCGTCGCTAGTTCTGTCCCCACAACCCTAAACGAGGACGGTCATCCTTGAAACGTCGCGCGCGCCCGGCTCGTGAATTAAACCCGCCTGCTCCGCGCGAGGCGGCTACCACGACAGCCTTGCGCATCATCGGCGGTACATTGGCACGTCGCCGGCTGAAATACAGCGGCGATCCGCGCACTCGACCCATGAAGGATCGCGTGCGTGAGGCGGTCTTCAACCTCGTGGGCCCGGCGATCGTGGGTACGCATGCGATCGACTTATTCGCCGGCACCGGGGCGCTCGGGCTCGAGGCAATCAGCCGGGGGGCGGCGCGGGCCACGTTTATCGAACAGCACTTTCCCACGGCCGCGCTGATTCGCGAGAATATCGCCGACCTGGGGATCACGTCCGAAACGCAAGTTGTGCCGGCAAATTCCTTCATTTGGTCGCGCCGTTTGCCCGACCTGGGCGCCAGCCCGTGGGTGGTATTCTGTTCGCCCCCCTACGATTTTTACGTCAGCCGCTCGGCGGAGCTTTTGCCCATGCTCGCGCGATTGATCGAGGCAGGACCAGCGGGAAGCATTTTTGTGGTCGAGGCCGACGAGCGATTCGACTTTCGCCTGTTGCCTACCGCCGACGAATGGGACGTGCGCGAGTATCCTCCAGCGTATGTGGGGATCCTGCGAAAATAGAACGGGGCGGATAACGTGTCTCGAGCTACATTGGTAGTGGTTCCCTGCCCCGGAGAAATCGTCGAGCGACCAGGTATGGACATTCGCAATATCGACCAAGTGCCGGCCTTCACGACCAAAGACGGTTCCGAGATTCGCGAGCTGTTGGCTGACCGCAACTCGTGCATCGAGAAGCAGAGCCTGGCCGAGGCGCGGTTAGCACCCGGGCTGGCTACGACGCCACACTATCATCCGCTGACCGAGGAGATTTACTACATCCTCGTCGGGCAGGCCGCGATGCGAATCGGCGGGGAAATTCGGCAGGTCGGCCCCGGCGATGCAATCGCCATCCCGCCGGGCGCTGAGCATCAGATCACGAATGTCGGCGATGGAGAGCTGCGCTTCCTGTGCTGTTGTGCGCCCGGCTACCAGCATGAGGACACCGTGCTGGTGGAGAATTGATGGGCGCTACAGCCTGAGTTTGTCGCGAGCTAATACAGCTGCTGTAAATAACGGACAGCCTGTCCGACCTCGTAGACCGGGTCATCCGCTCCGTCGCGCTCGACGCAGAGAAAGCCTCGGTACCCGAAGTCTTCGAGCGCGCCGAGAATGGCGGGAAAATCGGTCATGCCCCGTCCCAGGGGGACCTCTTCTCCGCGGCCACGGGCGCGATCGCGAATACCGTCCTTGGCATGTACGTAAACGATGTTTCGGCCCAGCGCGGCCACGGCATCCAGCGGCGTAAAGCCGTTCACGATCAGGTTGCCAGGATTGAGTGTTACCCCCAAGGCGCCGTCGGGGAGCGCTGCCACCAGGCGGGCCAGATCCGCGCCGCTTTCACTGCCGGTCTCGGCGGCCAGCGTGGCGCCGACCCTATTTCCAAATCCCCCCAAGTCCGTCAACGCCGCCATCATGATCGGCCATTCCGGATCGGCCGAGTCCGCCGGCACTCGTCCCACCTGATTGACGACGACGGTAGCCCCCAACTCCTGCGCCAGGCGCATGGCGTCCTTCGTGGCATCAATGCGCCGTTCCAGATCGTCGACCACGTTGTAGCCGCGGCGAGTGGGAAACCCGATCGCGGCGACGCGCAGGTTCAGGTCTTCGAGCAGCTTGCGGAATTGCCGGCGGCCCGTTTGTGACAATTCCCCGGGACGCAACTCGGTGCGGGCATCGATTTCGACGGCCGCCACTTTCAGCTGTGCTGCGGCGGCCAGGGCGCGCCGCAACGGCATACGCAGGCTGCGAAGTCGAATTGCGATCGGAAGCGGCGCGGCCATGGAAATATCCCCTGTGAATCTGCCAATTCTAATGTTCCGCGGCCTTCTTCCAAGCCGTCATCGGGCGGGTTAATTCGCCAAGTCCGGTCGCTGGGCTATGCTTTTATCAGCAC
>CAMFLN010000728.1 GCA_945957305.1 uncultured Planctomycetaceae bacterium
ATCCAGTAGCGCGCGAAAAACACGTCACCGACGCGATACCGCCAGCGCCACGTCCCGTCGACCGCGTGAAACAAGACTTTGCCTGCCCCGGTGTAATGCAGGCACACCAGCGGCAACTTGTCACCCCCCGGACCAGTTCGCGAAGTGTGCTCGGCCAGTACGCGCACGGCGGGTTTCAACTTGGGGACGTCGTACATCCAATACAACTGCGGCAAATGTTCCCAAATCTCGCGCGATTGCTCGGGCGTATCACCCAATTGCATGCTGGGGCTGGCCAATCCCAAGTCCGTCGGCAGGACCTGAAACCCCTCGTTTCGCGGCGGCTGCGCGGAATCGGCGGAGAGGGCATTCAGCTCCAACGGCAAAAGCGCGGAGAGTGGCGTATCGCGAAAGGCCGAGGGCGTGTACCGCGGCCCGGCGATAAAGACAACGCCCCCCCCTTTTTCGGTCACGAACTCATTCAAGTTGCGCATCACGCTGGAGCTAAGTAGCGCGGGATTCGTATCGCCGATAATAATGACGTCGTATTTGAACAGCTCCTCACGACGCACGGGAAACGAACGGAGTGCCGACCGATCGATCTCGGCATACGAGGGGTCGGCCTCTTGCAAGACTGTCTGCAGCTCGATCGTCGAGTCCCGTTCCAGCAGGTGCTTCAAGTAGCGAAACTCGTAATTGGGATACGCCTGCACGAGCAGGACATGAATTTGGTCCTTGCGCACGCTGATCAGGCGCTGCTGATGGTTATTGTCCGCCTGCGCTTCGTCGGTTAAAGCGGGCACTTCGACCACATACTCGAACTCTCCGACGCGAGTCGGACGATAAGGAACAACGACCTTCTTCGCCTCGCCATCGGCGGCGACCGTGGCCGTCGTCTTCACCAGGGGCGCTGGACTCCCTTTTTCACGCAGTACGACATCCACCTGCTTCTGTGCGAAGCCATGGCCCGTCAGCTTGAATTCGAAATTCACCACGTCGTCGACGAACACCACGTCATCGACCAGCAAGTCGGTGACGGCCAAATCGCGGTTGGCTTGCTGGTTGCCCAGCCCCACGGTGAACAGGGGCACTCCTCGCCGGCGCGCATACGCCGCCGCGTCCGCCAGGGATTCGCCGTCTGTATTGATTCCATCGCTGAAGAGCACGATGGCCGAAGGGGGAGTGCCGCGCAGGTCGTTGACGATCGCGCGGATCCCCTGGCCGAGCCGCGTGGTCGAACCGGTCGGTTGCATGCGGCGTACTTTCTCGAGTAGCTCACCGGGCTCGCCCGCTTCGCTGCGCGCCGTGTCAGACAGGCCGTACAAGCGCAACTTGTGTTGGCGGGCCGCCTCGTTGACCATCGCCGCGTCGTCGGCCAGTAACAACGACTTGGCCAGGTTCAGCCGCGTCGGCTTCTCGGCGCCCAGGGCTCGGACTTGCCGCTCGGCCAAAGCGGCCGACTGAGAATCGTCATAATGATCGGCCAGCCCCATACTGCCAGAATCGTCGATGGCAAAGACCAGGTAGGGAAGCCCCGTGCGCTCCAGCGTCAACGTCACTTGCGCGATCATGAACGCGATGATCGCCGCGGCGGCCGCGCGCAGGGCAATCAGTCCCCACCGCCATGTCCGCGGCGTCGCGCCCCCTTCGCGCAGATAGAAATATGTGATTAATCCAGCGACGATCGCGGCGCACAGCAGCGTCAAGCCCGAGGGCAGCGGCCACTCGGCCGTCAGGCGCCAGACGGTCCCCTCCCCCGACTCGGTCGGGTTCAGGCCCAGCCAGGGCTCGAGCCAAGATGGGACAATCCCTTTCATTGCGCATACCGCCCGCTAAACCAGTTCAGAAAACACTCTCCGAGAAGAAGTGCCAATGCCGCGCTCAACAAGCCGATGTGCAAACGGCTGGCGGTGACAATCTCTTCGTCCGGCGACGGATCCGCGCCGCGCCAGTTGGTTTGGTGAAAGTAACTCACGCCGGGCCAGATCTCGTGCGATAGCTCCTCGGCGCTCACTTGTTCCAAATCACTTTCGGCCGTGTCGAGATTCACCGCAAACACTTGCCCAGCGAGCGGCGTGCCGCTGGCTTCGGCCGACTCACTGCGAAAAACGCCACTAATCAACGTCTCGGGAAAGGACCAGGCCCGACGATTCCCTTCCCCGTTGATCGCCGCCCGCCGCGTCTCGCCCGCGGGGAGCCTGACATTCACGGCTGCAGGCGCGGCGGGGGGCAACAGTCCACCCAGCGGTTGACCGACCAGCACATTATGTTCGGTCATGCGGCCGCGCATCGCCAGGCTGAGCAGTTCCTGGACGATCGGCACGTAGCTGGGCCACATCGGCATCGCCGTCCAACTGATATCGGCGCTCGTGGCGACCAGCATGGAGTGTCCGCGGCCGACGGTCTCTTCGATGATCAACGGATCGCCGTTATCAAGGGCGACGGCCACCTCGGCGCGCGACGATTCGTCGCGTTGCAACTTGAAATACTTGTGGACCGGCGTGGTGAGCAGCCCCGACTGTTCCGCGTCGCGAAAAACCGAGACCAACGGATGCCGATAACCCAAGGGATCAAGGCCATAATGCGCTTCCTCGATGATGGGCCCCAGCCGCGCGGGCAAGACATGGCGATCCTGCGCGTCGCGGGCTGCCAGCTGTCGGTTGTAGTTATCGGCCAACACTTGTTCGCCCAGGAAAAAGACGACTCCGCCGCCAAAATTCAAATACGAGCGCAGGACGCTCGCTTCGCGCTCAGTGAACTGCGCGACGTCGCACAGAAACACCGCGTCGTATTGCGTTAAATCCGTGTCGATGAGGGCCGTTTCGGCCACGACCTCGGGCTGGACGCGGGCGCGATAGCGCTGGCTAGCCGGAGGAGCAAGCGCCACGGTCAGGTAGTCGGTCGCGGATTTAAAACGTCCGCCGGCAGGTCGACCATCGACACACAATACCCGCACCTGCTCCCGGACCGCGACAGAGAGAAAACGCGAGTTGTCGATTTCCAATTGATCCGACGGGCTGCGCAGCTCGACCACGTGCTCCCCCTCGGATTCGAAGCGGCAGGGAAGGCTGATGCTGGCACGGCCCCCGGCCGGAATATCGACCACGCGTTCGGCGAAGCGC
>CAMFLN010000729.1 GCA_945957305.1 uncultured Planctomycetaceae bacterium
CTCCGGTTTGGCATCAGCAGATTTCTCAGTGCTCTCCGGCTTGGCCTCGCCCGTTTTCGCTTCGCTCGCGTTCTTTGCGTCGGCCTGTTTCGCCGAGTCGCCGTCGTCCGATTTCTTTTTGTCATCTGGGTCGTCGTCGTTTTCCGCCGGCTTGGCCCGGGCGTCGCGCTTCGCGGTGGTCGACGTTCGTTCCCCCTTGGCCCACACGACCTGGCCGAGCCACGTCAACTCGGGCGCCGTTGCCGGCTGTTCGCCGGCCACCGTCGCTTGCGAAACGGTCGCCGACAGTTGCAGCATCCCGTCGAACCCAAGCGGCTCACCTTTGAACGACGCGGTGAATTGCCAGCCCGCGAGCGCTGGGTTCACAAGCGCCGTCGACTTGTCACCGCGCTTGATCTTGCCAGACAGCTTGGTCGGCTGCCCTTTGATTTCGAGCGACAGGGTCTCCTTGGCGCCATCAGGCCGGGCGATTTCGACGCTCCATGTGCCGCGGACGTCGGCTTGCGGAGGTTCTTCGATCTCGTAACGTGCGCCGTCGATCCACGTTTCCAGCACCTTCGTTTTGCCGGCAAACAGGTCGCCACTGGCGACCACCAGGTTCGCGGCCTTGCCCGCTTCGAGAGTGCCCAGGCGATCGGCCGCACCAAACAGTTCGGCCGGGGTGACGGTCAGCGCCCGCAGGGCGGCCTCGGGCTTGAGACCGCGCTCGACTGCTTTTCGCACGGCGCCCAGCAGGGCCGACGGATCTTTCAGCCCGCGCGTGGTGAAGGCGATCTTGACCCCCGCATCAACTAGTCGAGCCGGATTCTCGGGCGCAATGTCCCATTGCATGAGCCGAGTGAGTGTCACATTGGCGGCGGACTCGGGCGTGGCCACATTGGGCGCCTTGGGGAAATCAAGCGGCACGATCACCGCGCGGCGCGTCGCCACGATATCGCTGATGCGCCGATACTCTTCGCCGGAACCGCGTACGATGACATCCAGGCCAAATTCCTTGCCAATTCGGTCGGCGCGCAGCAGGTACAGCTCGTCGGCTGCATCAATGATCACGGGCTGTTTGCCCCCCAGGTAACCGCGCAAGACAGATAAGGCGTCACTACGCTCGGGGCGTGGCAAATCCTTGTTTGCCTGGTAGGCGTCCCACGCCTGACCGTACCAGCCGGCGTCGTAGAGTGCTTGCCGGACCAGAGTGTAGGCCCCCATGGGCGAATTGGGGTAACCTCCCCCGCCGCCGCGCGTGACGGTCAGCTTGGCGTGCAGCGACACTTGTTCCTTCAAGATCGTCGCGCGTCCGCTATCATCCGCCGTTGTGACCAGGGCGCTTGTGCCTTTGATCAGGCCGGCCGACGGTGCGACCAGCCGTGCCGTGACCCCTTGCGAGCGATACTTGCGATTCGACTCGGCATCGCTGCTGTAGACGGCGCTGGCGCGGACTTGCGGAATGATGTTTGCGTTCCAATAACCGGCGCCGGTTTTGTCGTTGGCGGCTGTGCGCGAAGCATCGGCCGACAATTCACTGTAGGCGTCGATGAAGCCGGCATAAACGGTTTTGCCTGTGCCGTCGTGAATTTGCGCGTCGGCCGGAGGTGTGATCTTTTCTCCAACCGCGACAATGACTCCGTCGCGCCACACGATGGTGCCGTTGTCGATCGTGCGTTCCGGCGAAACGACAATCTTGGCGCCCGACAGGGCGTGAGTGGTCAGCGCGGGCTCGCGCAGTCCAGCCGGCGGAGCGAGCCGCGGCGCGGCGGCCAAGTACGCCGGCCACAACCCAGCGGCAAGCGGCAGAGCGCAGAGGTAGACCAGGCGCAGTCGGTAAATCATGGGTGTCATCGCTCGGAGTGCGGAATAGCCGAAAGCCGCGCAAGAGAGCGAGTTGCGCAAGCGCGCGGCCAGTCTTTGACGATAATCGACGGCGCGGCGAGATTCCAGCGAACCGGGGGCCTAGCAGGTCGCTATGCGGACCCCGGCTTACCCTGGGGAAGTGCCCGATGCCTATTTTCGCAACAGAACTTCCGCCACCACCCCGTAGTGATCGGAGTAGTCGATCCGCTGGCCCTCGTATTCTTTCCAGGCGCGTTGAATTACCTGGCGGACGATCGTCGAGTCCGTGCCGCGTGGATTGAGCAGCACATGATCGATGCGGGAATTCTTCTTGCCGGATTTGCGCCAACTGTTTTCATTGTCGACCGACCAGGGACGCGGATCGTCGGTCGGAAACTCGCGCATCCTTGTGGTCGTCAGTAGCAGTTGCCAGCGCGCGCGTTCGTCGTCGACGTCCGAAGCGACGTTCATGTCTCCGACCAGTAGCTGGGGGACGCCCTCTTTGGCATAGGGCTCGAGGATGCCTTCCCAGATCTCGACGATCTGCTTTTCTTTCATCTCGTTGTGCCCCGCCTGCAGGTGCGTGGCGGCGATCTGGAATCGGACGCCGTCGCGTTCTGCTTCGACCAGCAGGCATCCTTTCTCGGCCAGGCGATCCACGCCCGCCACATTCTTGTACACGATGTGAGTTACGTACTTGAGCGGGATTCGGCTGGCGAGCATGATGCCGCCGCTGGTGCCAGAGAGCCCACCTTTCGACGGCGGAGCGACGATGTAGGGATATACCTTTTTCAGCCCTTCTTTCAGCTCGTCGGTAATCTTACGGTCGATCACCTCTTCGAGCGCGATGATGTCGTAGTCCTGCTGGTTGAGATACTCAACGATCCATGGTGCGCGCAGCGCCTGCTTCTTCTGCAAGGCGTCGCTCAGCGCGCCGAACGTGGGCAGCATCTGAATGTTCCAGGTCAGAAGCTTCAGATTGGCCGCCGGCTTGTCCGCGTACGCTGGCGTTTGGTCCCCAGCCGTCGCGCGTGCGTTAAGCACAAGCAGGCCAACCAGAGCGATGGCGAACAGGCTGCCGCGCGAGCGCAATTCCTTGTGATGCATCGTCGACTACTCGCTGTAGGCCGTGGAGCGGCGGAATTTTTCCACAATGCGGTTGCCGTCGCGCGTCACCAGGGGGCTCGCGAGCAGGAACTTCGTCAGCCCGGCCCGGCGCTCTTCCAGCTTGTTCTCGTCGTAGCTGGTGACCATGGTGCCGAATTGGCTGG
>CAMFLN010000730.1 GCA_945957305.1 uncultured Planctomycetaceae bacterium
GGTTCCTGGCAAACCGGACGAAAGTGAAGTCTTGCTGCGGGTGGAAAATAAAGAGATGCCTCCTGCCGGGGAACCGGCGCTGACTGACGACGAGCGAACCTTGCTGCGACGTTGGATTGCGGTCGGCGCCCCTTTGGCAGCAGCCGAGCAACCACTCGAAGCGGCCGCCTCGACGCGCGTGAGCGAAAACGATCGTCAATTCTGGTCCTTTCGACCTCCCGTTCGTCCCCAAGTGCCTGCGGTGCGATCTGCCGAACGCGTGCGCACTCCGATCGATGCGTTCGTGCTGGCGCGGCTCGAAGAAAAGGGGCTGACCTTCAACGAAGATGCCACACCGGCCGTGCTCTTGCGTCGGCTCTGCTTCGACCTGCATGGCCTGGCGCCCACGATTGAACAACTCGATGAGTTTCTGTCCGACACGCGTCCGGATGCCTATGAACGACTTATGGACCGCCTGCTCGCCTCGCCTCGCTACGGCGAGCGCTGGGGGCGGCACTGGCTGGATGTCGCCGGTTACGCGGATTCGGATGGTTACCTGGCGGCGGACCGCGAACGTCCGGAAGCCTGGCGCTATCGCGACTACGTGATTCGCGCATTGAATGCAGATATGCCGTACGACCGCTTCGTTAAGCAGCAGTTGGCCGGGGACGAGCTGAGCGACTGGCGTCGCGCGGATGAACTGACGCCGGAAATGATCGACGAGCTGACGGCCACCGGCTTTTTGCGCACCGCCAGTGATCCGACCTACCCAGGCTATGCGGAAAAGAACGAATGCTATCAGGTCTTGAGTGACACGATTCAGATCGTCAGTTCGGCATTCTTGGGTTTGACTGTTCAATGCGCGCGTTGCCATGCGCACAAATTTGATCCGCTTTCACAGCGCGACTACTACGGTCTGCAGGCAATTCTGCGCGGCTCGTACGATCCTGAACGCTGGCAAACTTCGTCCGAGCGTTTTATCCCGTTGGCGACCGAAGTTCAGCAAGCCCGCGCCGCGGCCGAAAACCAGCGGGTCGACGAGCGGGTCAAGCAGCTGAACGAATCGTTGGCGGAGCTGACAACGCGATTTCGCAAGAAACTCATTCTGCGCACTTTGGCCACGGCTGCCGGTGGCCCGCAAGCGGATAGTACCGTTCTCGCCGACCAGTTACTTGCCGCGCTGACGACCGAGGAAAAGCAGCGTAGCGCCGAGCAAACAAAACTACTCACGCAGCATGCTGCTGGTTTGGCAATTGACGAGAAATCGTTAAGCGAGCAATTTGTCGAGTTTCGAGAATCGGCCGAAAAACTGCGCACAGCGATCGCTGCCGAGGAGCAATTGCGAATCCGCATCTTGCCGTTACGTGGCCTGGCCGATTTGGACGATAAGCCACGCGAAACCCATTTATTGGTGCGCGGTGACTACGATAAGCCCGGCGCCGTCGTGCCGCCGGCGGTGCCCGCCGTGTTGGCCGATCCTGACTTCGCATTCACGCCGCAAGCCGGATACAAATCGAGCGGTCGCCGTAAGGCATTCGCCGAATGGCTGGTGGACACACGACATCCGTTGACGGCGCGCACGCAGGTCAATCGCATTTGGCAACATCATTTCGGCCGGGGACTAGCTCCGACAGTGGCCAATCTGGGCCGATCGGGCGCGGCCCCGTCGCACCCCGAGCTTCTCGATTGGCTGGCGACCGAGTTTATCGCCCAAGGCTGGAGTCAGAAGGCGATTCACCGCGCGATCTTGTTGTCGACGACGTATCGCCAATCGTCGCGATACGATCCGCAGAAAGCCGCAGTCGACCCCGACAATGTCTGGCTGAGCATGTGGCGCCCCCGCCGTGTCGAAGGCGAGGTCGTGCGCGACACGGCGCTGGCCGTGGCGGGCAAGTTGAACCTCGACATGTTCGGTCCGCCTGCGCCGGTGGCGCCGCAGTCGGACGGTTCGGTCGTGACAGCCGACGACCCGCAGGGTAATCGCCGCCGTGTGTACCTCATCGTGCGTCGCAGTCAGCATTTGACAATGTTGGACCTGTTTGACACGCCGGCCATGGAGGTCAATTGCCCGGTCCGCAACGAATCGATCGTTCCGCTTCAGGCGCTCGCCATGATGAATGGCTCGTTCGCCGAGCGCTGCGGCACGAACTTGGGAGAGCGGGTCGTGCGCGAGGCCGGCGACGATTTTGATCGACAGCTCGACCTCGCTTACCGCTTGTTATTCGCCCGGCTACCAACGGCGGAGGAACGCGGGGCACTGGCCGAGTTTCGGGAACTGTGCCTGGCCGACGCGTCGGCCACATCGGCGGGCAACGGGCCGACTTGCGTGGCCGCGATGTGGTCGCAATTAGGATTAGTCCTGCTCAACGCCAGCGAGTTTCTCTATGTGGACTGAACCCCCCGGGCGCAGTGACGGGCCAGCTGGATTATTGTCCAACAACATGGACACGTGAACGAACATGTTTGACAGCAATCTTGATGTCGAGCATCTGGCGCATTTGATTTCGCGTCGCGAGCTGTTTCGCCGCAGCGCTGCCGGCTTGACCGGCATTGCACTTGGCGCGCTCATGCTCCGGGACGAATCGCGCGCCGCGGGCACGCCTGCGATCACTCCGCACGCTCGCAGCGTCATACAGCTGTTCCAGCACGGCGGGCCAAGCCACATGGACTTGCTCGACCCCAAGCCGGAACTGAATCGACGCGATGGTCAGCCGATGCCTGAGTCGTTTACCGATCTGGTGAAGCTGACCGAACATGGCAACTTGATGGGGACGCCCTATAAGTTCTCGCCCGCCGGGAAGTGCGGCGTCGAATACTCGGAATTGCTGCCGCATACGGCCAGGTGCGCCGACGATATCGCGGTCATTCGTTCGATGTATACCGAGCACAACAATCACGAACAGGCCCTGTGGCATATCCATACGGGACGAATCGTGGCTGGGCGGCCGACGATGGGAGCCTGGATCAGCTTCGCGCTGGGATCCGAAAATCAGAATTTGCCCGATTACGTCGTACTGCGTAATGACTCGACCCTGCCGGTTGACGGCGCACGCAACTGGTCGAGTGGCTTTTTACCGCCGCGCTACCAAGGCGTTCATTTTCGGCACACCGGAAC
>CAMFLN010000731.1 GCA_945957305.1 uncultured Planctomycetaceae bacterium
AGCTTCCCATGCTGCGCGAGACGCAAACGAACCGGTCCCGTCGGCATTATCAACGGTGGCCACATTAGGCGTATCAATACCGCGAGCCCTGCGGGAAACTTCTTGATGATTGCCCTGTGAAGGTGGTAGTTTAGCGGCTGGTAGTGAATCGCCGGCCGGATTGTGCCAATGGCTGCAATATTGTGTCGCCGGGTGTGAGTATTTCACGAGGCGGTTTAGGTGCGGAGAGTCGTTTTCGCGCTCGGGCCTTCGGCAATCTATGAGGTGCGAGACTATGCTTCGCTACGCTGGCGCGGCGCCGAATCGGATTGCTGCACTTCTCTTTCTGCTGAGTCATCTGCTTGCCTTGACGGCTAGTCTGCCGTCGGCCCTGGGAGGGAGCGCCAGTCCTGGTGATATTTTCGTCACCGCCGAGATCAGCGCAAACGATTGGGGGATCATGCAAGTTGATCCTGTGACCGGCAACCGCACGATCGTTTCGGACAATACGCACGGCGCTGGCGCTAGCTTTACCGCGCCTGTCGGAATATCGATTACGTCCACCGGCGCTTTGTTGGTAACCGACCAAGGTGCGCCTGCAGTACAACCCCAGCCGGAGGGCAGCTTTGTTCAGTTCCCCGCTGTGCCAACGCGTGTTTTTCTCGTCGATCCCACGACCGGAGATCGCACGGTTGTTTCACAGGACAGTCTGACGGCGACACCACCAGATCCCTCGTATCCGGCCATTGGAATTGGCCCGCCCATTGGGGAACCGACGGTCGCGCGGCAGTTGGGAAATGTCTACTTGCTTCCCGCGGAAGATGGCCTCCTGAACAACGTTCGCTTGATGGGAATTAACCCGCAGACCGGTAACCGGACGTTGATCTCCGGTGTAGGGCGCGGAGCCGGGGCCTTTATGACTTTTCCTGGCGGCATCGCCGCGAGTGGAAATACCGCGATCGTCGCCGACGCATCTAAGGGACTTTTTGCGATCAATTTGACGACGGGCGATCGAGCGATACTCTCGGGGGCGGGGCAGGGAGCAGGGGCTCATTTCATCGGCGGCTGGGATGTTGCGTCCTCGGCAGGCCACCTGGTGGTGTCCGGCAGCACTCTCAACGGCGATCAGAGCGCTTTCGGGATCTTTGAGATCGATCCCTTGACGGGCAATCGCACAGTGATCGCCGACGGCACGGTCGGTACCGGACCCTGGCAGCAAGACGTGTATACTCTCGCTGTCGAATCCGGCGGCACGATTTTATTAGTTGCCAATGGTGGCACCGGCTTCGACGGAATACTGACCGTCGATCCCGCCACGGGGAATCGGGCGTTTCTGTCCGACGCCACTCACGGTGGGGGAGCTTCGTTCATGCGCGTGTTCGATGTCGCCGTGGCCCCGCTGCCGGGAGACGCCAATGGCGATGGCATCGTGAACGGCCAGGACTTTGCGCAAATCGCCAGCCAATGGAATCGCACCGGCCTGTTCCTGGTGGGCGACAATAACAGTGATGGCATCGTCAACGGTCAGGACATGGCGTTGGTGGCATCAAATTGGCTGACTGTCTCAGCCAACTATGCACCCGCAGTCAGCGCACCAGCGGTCGCCGTGCCTGAGCCTTCGACATTCGTTCTGCTGCTGGTGACCGCACAATTGTCATGTGCGCTCTCCATGTGGCGGCTGCGGCAATCATGCGCTAAATGACTTAAAAACGGCGGCTTCCTCACCGGTAGCCTAGTGGCCGGCTAGCAATTCTTTGCTACGTGGTTGGCAAGGTAAGCGACGCCTTTCTTTCCGTCATGACGCATCAGACAATCGGCCCATCATCCCAGGCCGAGTGGGCGACTTCTGCCAACCTGACATGAAATTTCGGTCTCTTCCGGCTATTTTAGGAAAGTAGCGAAACGACCTTTGCCGCGTGCGGGGGGTTGGTGAGCCAGATCGGGTTGCGCGACAAAGGTAGTATTGCCCATGAGTTCGAACGTGGTGGCGGCGAGATTCACCGGGCACGGATGGCGCGCGACGATGAATAGTGCAGCGCGCGATAACCTGATCCCACTCACGGCCGTGCTGATTCCGCTGTACCTGGTGTCGGGCTTATTCCGCGCGCGGTTTCTGGGCACGTTTCAGGATCTGATTGTTGCCGCGGAATTCGGGTCGGCCGGGCTGACGACGGCACTACTCTGGATCAGCTTGCGGTACGATCAGCGAGGCCGCCTGGCGCACCCACTGCTGTTTCTCGTGGCGATGGTGGCCACCGGCGATAGTATGCTGCAACTCTACAAATCCCACTCAGGCTGGGATACCACGAATTTAGCGCTGGTGATCGCGGCGACGGGCCTGGTTTCGTTGTCCGTGTGCGTTTCGGCGGTCATTTATTCGATCATCTGGATCGGGTGGGTGGGATGCGTCTGGCTTTACCCTGGCGGCGAGTGGCAGCACTTCGGTTTTTTCCTGGCTTGGACGACAGGAATCGCCATCGCGGTGCAGGCCGCGCGTACAAGCTTGCTGCGGCGACTTTATCTCACCGAAACACAGCAACGAGAAAAGCTGGAGCAAGTCGTCCGCGAGCGCACCTGGCAATTGGAGAAGTCGCTCGAACACCTCCGGCATGTCGAACGGTTGGCTTCGGTGGGGACATTTGCCGCAGGGATCGCTCACGAAATCAACAATCCGGTCGGCATGATGTTGCTGTCGGCCGAGCAGATGCTGATGCATCCGCAAATGACGGATGAATCGCTCGCGCGGCAGGCACGCGATATCATCAAAAACGCGCGGCGCTGCGGGCAGATCGTCAAAAATGTGCTCCGCTTTGCGCAGCATGAGGCCGCTGAGCGGTCGGTTGGAGACGTCAATGCGGTCGTGCGCAGCGCGGTCGAATTCGCCCACAATTACGCCGTGCAACAAGGGGGCGAAATTCAGTGCGCGTTGACTCCAGAACTCCCTCCTGTGTACTTGAACCACATCGAGCTGGAACAGGCGCTCGTGAATCTGATTCAAAACGGTATCGAAGCGGCCAGTGAACGTGTGCCGCGGATCACCGTCACCACCGCCCGCGCCGCGGACCGGGTGCGCATAATTGTGGTCGACAACGGGTGTGGAATTC
>CAMFLN010000732.1 GCA_945957305.1 uncultured Planctomycetaceae bacterium
GTCTTGGACGACGGGGTTTGGGTGGCGCCGGCCTGCACTCGCGTCGGGGGGTTGGTGGTATTTACCCGGGGGGGGGTGGGGTGGCCCCGATCCTTGACGGCCTGGGGGCAGCGCCCCCCAAAACCGGTTTAGGCGAGAAGCACTTCTTCAGTCACCGCAGGTGTCCGCTAGAGGCCAAGGGCCGATGCGCCAGCGGGCGGAAGGGGCAAAGCGTCCAGAATGGACCGCAGCAATGCGCAGCCCGGGAGCACGCGGCCGCCTTTAGGCGAGGCGCCATGCTGACAGCGCGGGTGAAGAAGCAGAAAAAAAGGGGCCGCCCTCAGGCAGCCCCCCAGTTTGCGATAGAGTTGTTTCTAGTTAAAGCGTAGACGCAGGATACAACCCGGGCTGTTTCCCGAAACTGCGACTCGCGAATAGGTGTTGTTGGTAGCCGTCGAGATGGTGCTTGCATACACCTGGCAGTCACCAGACGCTTCAGAGCCTTGCTGGTTGCCCTTCGATACCTGACCGGTGTCGGGACCACCGTTCTTCTCCAGGAACAGCGTTTCATCGGTGGCCGTACCGCGGGCCTGCACGATGCCGGTATTGGGAGCCCCGTCATCGATCTTGACGTCAATGTTATAGGACTCGATCGGCGTGAGCGCAGCGGCATAGGTAGCCGCCCCGCCCGTGGTGATTGCCGTAGCGCCTGTCAGCAAGAAAAAGTTCCGGCCGGCGGTGCTGCCCACAGCCCAGATGTTGCCGCGTCCCAGTTTTGCGCCCGGGATATAGCCCGTTACGTTAGATCCAGTCAAAGCAGCCGCCGGCGCGCCGCCAGAAGTCAGCGCAGCGCCAAAGCTGCCGTCAACGAGGCTCGCGACCGACAGTTCTTGCCAGAAAGCCAGTGGCTCACCGATTTGCTTGGCGGTTCCCGAGGAGTCAGCAATCAAGCCGTTGCCATCCCCCAAGCCGGCAGTGCCGGCCATACAGCCGGCCGAAGCGCAGAGTCCAAAGGCGCTGGCCTGGATGACCGACAAGTCGCCCGGTAGGCCATTGTATTTGGTCCGGAAGGTATTGACGGCCGAATTGTATTTCTCGTATTGGCCGACCGTGGCGCGGACTTCAGCGGCCTTGATCAGATCTTGACCGACGAGGACGCCCCCGACGATGAGGCCGATGATGACGAGCACGATCGATAATTCGATCAAGGTAAAACCGCTTTGGGACGGTTGACTTCGGTGTGGAATGGAATGCATAGATTCTCCGCAGTTGGTGATTAAACAAAGGACGATAACAGGCCTAGCCTAGCGCAGCCCCTTGGGAATGCTACTCAAATTGGCGACGTCGCGATGTTGAGCAGCGACCTTTCCAGGTCTACCAGAAAATGGTTTACAAAGTCTTACCAAGCGGCCGAATACCGTAGATTCAGGCCGGAATAGGCCCTTGATTGGGCTACTCAACTTGTCGGCGACACGTGCTGAGGAGTCCTCAAATCCGCTCCGAGCTTTCTTGAGAAGCGAATTGTCGATTTTGATAATCGCGGCGACAGGTGAATCAGGAAGCGGGGATCAGAACGGCGCTTTTCAAATAGCCCTGGCGAATCAGAGCGGCCAACAGAGCGCGGCGGTCCCGGGGTGGCGTCCGGCCGTCGCGCGCGATCAGCTGTTCGATGCGCCGCCAGTCGAGTTCGTCTCGCTGCTCCGCGGGCAGGTCGCTCGCAGAGTCGTCCAAGACCGGTAAAGTGCCATCTGGATGTCCAAGGGCAGCCATGACCTCTAGTTCGGTTTGCGCGCGTGAGCGGGTGAGGTTCTTGGGACTGGGTTTAACGCCAGTAAGTATCTTGTGGATCTGGCGCAATTGAAGGTTCCGCTCTTCCAAACAAATCAGTCGCGGTTCGGTCAATAAAAAGCGGATCACGGCAGCGTGAGGATGATGGGGCTCGGGCGACGCCAGGCTTTTGGCTTTGGGGGGCACAAACACTTCCTGGTCATATAAATGAAGAATCAGGTTGATGTGCGCAATGAGTGTCGCGGGGGAACGGTAAAAGAGCTGCGGTTGTCGCAACGCTGCCTTGAGATAAGCGGCGGTGGTCAGCCCCAGCCCCACGAAAGCCGCAACCACATCTTCGATGTTGCGCGTGACGTTGTGGGGCGTTAGTGAAAACAACTGGGGAGCACGAGTAGCGGCGTCGAGATAAGCGTCAACGCCGAGCCCCTCTGTGGCGTAATGCTGAGCAACGCGGCGGATGTTATTGCTGACGGTAAGCGGAGACTGATAGAAGAGCGTTGGATGCGCGAGCGCCGCACGGACCAGCGAGGCGCTGGAAACAGCCTGGCCAAACTCGTTCGCCAGGGCCGTGATATTGCCGACCACCGTCTGCGGTTTGAGATAGAACAGGGATGGTTGTTTTAGCGCCGCTCGTACATATTGTCGGCGCGTGAGCTTGTGCTCGGCGAACGCGGCAACAATGTCCGCGATATTGGCGTCAATCTTGGCTGGCGACTGGGCGAAGAGCGAGGGCTGGCGGACTGCCGCGACGAGCCAGGCCGACATCGTCAGGCCTGCATCGGCCAGCCGGGTGACCGTGGCCTGGAGGTTCGCGGCAATCGAATCTGGCGAGCGAGTGAATAGCGTGGGGTTGCGCAGCGCCGATTTGAAATAGGCTCGGCGACTCAGCCCGTGCTTCGCCAGGCGAGCCACGGTTCCTGCGATCTTCGCTTCAGTGGTGGCGGCAGACTGAGTGAACAGCGTTGGCTCCGCCAAGGCTGCCGCCAGGTAGCGGCGTGGCGTCAGGCCCTCCTCGGCAAACAGGGTCACGGTCGTGGCGATATTTTGGACCACGCTCGCCGGTGCTTGGTAGAAAAGTTCGGGACGAGCTATCGCCGCCCGCAGGTAATCGTCGAGGGTCAGGCCGTGCTCTTCAAAGCGGGCGACAACACCTTGCAACTTGGCCGCGAAGTTAAAGAGGCTGGAGTCGACCTGTAGTTTTCCCGGCGGGCGTACTCTTCCGTCGGTGTCGAGGAACGTGGTCCGTTGGAGCAAGCGAGGAACGAGTTTCTCTTGCTGCTCGGCCGTTAGAGGTAACCGGCGCAGTTCATCTCGGA
>CAMFLN010000733.1 GCA_945957305.1 uncultured Planctomycetaceae bacterium
GGCGTGCCCGGACTGGCCAAGACCTTGATGGTCAGCACGCTGGCCAAAATTCTCGACGTTACGTTCAAACGTATCCAGTTCACCCCCGACTTGATGCCCTCGGACATCACCGGCACCAACGTCCTGGAAGAAGACGAACAGGGGCGGCGGCACTTTCGCTTTGTCGAAGGGCCAATCTTTACCAACATCCTGCTGGCCGACGAAATCAACCGCACCCCGCCCAAGACACAGGCGGCGCTGCTGCAGGCCATGCAAGAGCGCGAGGTGTCAGTCGGACAGCAGACCTACAACCTGCCCGAGCCATTCTTCACGATCGCCACGCAAAACCCGATCGAGCAGGAGGGGACCTACCCGCTCCCCGAGGCCCAGCTCGACCGGTTCATGTTCAATATCAAGGTCAACTATCCCACGGCCGCCGAAGAGGAGCAGATTCTGGCGTCGACCACGCGCGGCGAAAAGCCCGAGGTCCGTCGGGTGCTGTCGGGCCGGGCGATCGTCAATCTGCAGAAGCTGGTCCGCTCCGTGGCCGTGAGCGAATACATCATTAAATATGTCGCGCGGCTGGTGCGCGCCACCCGGCCGAAAGATGAATCGGCCCCCGATTTCGTCAAAGAACTGGTCGACTGGGGCGCGGGGCCTCGCGCCGGCCAATTCCTGATTCACGGCGGCAAGGCACTCGCGGCGATGGATGGGCGTTTCTCGGTCGCGATCGACGATGTCAAGAAAGTCGCTATCGCCGTCTTGCGGCACCGCGTCAGCACGAATTTCCAGGCCCAGGCCGAAGGCATGACCACCGAGGATGTGATCAAACGCCTGCTCGAGCAGATTCCCACGCCCGAGATTCCCAAGTTCCAAAGCTAACAACACGCGACGAAATAGGAAGGATAGGCGGTGAATCGAAGAGCGCGCGCCATCGTCTTCGTTCCTGGATTCATCATTCTGCATTCGTCTTTCTGCATTTTCTTCCATGTCTGTCGCTGAAAAGTATCTGAAGCCTGAGGTCGTGCGCGAAATCTCGCGATTGGACCTCCGCGCGCAGTTCATCGTGAAGGGCTTCCTGCAGGGTCTGCACTCGAGCCCTTTCCAAGGCTTCTCGGTCGAGTTTAGCGAACACCGCAAATACACGGCCGGTGATGATCCGCACGACATCGACTGGCTGGTCTACGCCAAGACTGATAAGTACTACATCAAGAAATTCGAAGCCGAGACCAACATCACCGGCTACCTGGTGATGGATCTCAGCCGGTCGATGGACTACACGTACCGGCAGGAACTGACCAAGTTCGACTACGGCATCTGCCTGGCCGCCGCGCTGTGCTACCTCATGGTGCACCAGCAAGACCCGGTTGGGCTGGTGACCTTCGACGAGAAGATCCGGCACAGCTTGCCGCCGCGTTCGAAGCGGACGCAACTGGGAAATATCCTGTCGCTACTGGCGAACCTCAAGCCGACCGGCAAGACCGAAATCGCCAAAAGCCTGATCCAGTTTGCCGCGATGTTGCGGCATCGCAGCCTGGTCATGCTGTTTTCCGACCTGCTGGCCGACCCGGGGCCGATCATACACGCACTGCATCGTCTACGGCACGGCGGACATGACGTGATCCTGTTCCATATCCTCGACGAGGCGGAAGTGCGTTTTCCCTTCGACGGGCTGATCGAGTTCGAGGATCCAGAATCGCAGGAACGTTTGAAAGTCAACGCCGACGGGTTTAAGGCGGAATACGTCAACGAGATCAATCAGTTTCGCGAACGCTATAAACGGGAATGTTTTCAAAGTGGCGTCGATTACATACCGCTCGACACCAGCATGCGGTTTGACCGGGCCTTGACCGAATATCTAATCAGTCGGCGATCGAGGTGCTGAGGCAGTGGACAGTAGTCGGTAGCCAGTAATCGGTAACTGTCTACAAACTACTGACTACCGACTACTGCAAATTCATGGACTTTCTCAATCCTGCTATCCTGGCCGGCGCTGGCCTGGCGGCTTTGCCGGTAGTGCTGCATTTGATCATGCGGCAGCAACCGCGGCTGCTGGAGTTTCCGGCGCTGCGCTTCTTGCAGGCTCGGCAGCAGTCGAATCGTCGCCGCTTGCAACTGCGGCATTTGATTCTGTTGGCGCTGCGTGTCGCGGCAATCTGCTTGCTGGCCCTGGCGCTCGCGCGACCGAGCATCCACTCGTCCGGCGTTATCGGGGACCAGGAAGCTCCGACGGCGGCGGCGCTGGTTTTCGATACCGCGCCGCGCATGGCCTATCGCCATGACAACAAGACACGCTTGGAAGCGGCCAAGCAAATTTCACTCGATCTGCTGCCGCATTTGCCGGCCGATAGCCAGATCGCGATTGTCGACGCCACGCCGGGCGAACCGACATTTCAAATCGACGTGGGTACGGCCCGGCAACGTATCGACCGGTTGGAAACCGTTGGGCTCGGGCGCTCGCTCCCCGAGTTGATCGAGGATTCCGTAGCGCTGCTCAAGAAAAGTGCCCTGGAACGGCGCGAGATCTATGTTTTCACCGATCTTTCGGCCACGGCCTGGAACAGCCCCACGCCCGATCGGCTGGCGCGGACCTTGGCTGAACTGCCTGGCCTGGCGGTTTATGTGATCGACGTCGGTGTACTCGAACCGCGCGACCTCTCGCTGGCCGAGTTGCAGCTCTCCTCGCAAGCCCTAGCCCGCAACAGCCCTCTGCACGTGGTGAGCGAGTTGGATTCACTCGGCATGACGGGGGACGCGTTGGTCGAGATGTACCTCTCGGACGACGGCGGTCAGATGCAGAAGCGCAGCGAGCAATCGGTCGCGTATGCGGCCGGCAGTGCCAATACGCTCGATTTCCCCATCGCCGGACTCGACGTGGGCACACACCAGGGCTACGTTCGCATCGTCGGCGAAGACAACCTGACGATCGATAATTCCCGCTATTTCACCGTCGAGGTCAAGCCGCCGTGGAAGTTGCTCGTCGCCGCTGCGCAGCCGGCCGACTATCATGCGGCGAATTTCGTCGAAGCTTTGGCGCCGGCCGATTTTCGCCGCAGCGGACACGCCCGCTACGATTGCGAGGTGGTTGATTTTGCCGAGC
>CAMFLN010000734.1 GCA_945957305.1 uncultured Planctomycetaceae bacterium
GCATCGTCCCAGTCGTGGGTGAGACGCTGCAGCGATTAATCGTCGGCGGACCCGAATATGGGCATCACACGTTGACACGATTTTTTGCTCTGCACGCGGGCGTGTTGCCGGGCGCTTTGATTGGCTTCTTGTTTTTGCACGTGGCGCTGTTTCGACGCCACGGTTTGCACGCCAAGACTCCGCTCGGCGGCGCTGACGGTTCGTTTTGGCCCGACCAGGTGCTGAAGGACGCTGTGGCGTGCCTGGCGGTGTTGGCCGTGGTGTTGTTTCTGACCATTTGGCCCGGGCTGCGCAGTGAAGAGGGCCTCGGTCATTTGCTGACCTCGGATCGCGCGGGCGATGTGTTGGGGGCCGAGTTGGGGGCGCCGGCTGACGGTGCCACGCCCTATTCAGCGGCCCGGCCGGAATGGTACTTCCTCTTCTTGTTCCAATTTCTGAAGCTGTTCGAATCAGATCCCGAAACTGGCGAGCTGATTGGCGGCATCATTATCCCCGGCGCCGTGATGGGGGTGTTGTTTTTGATGCCGATTCTCGGCCGCTGGCGACTGGGGCACCGGTTCAACGTCGGATTTTTGCTCTGCTTGTTGGCGGGCGTTGGATTTCTGACAGGTCAGGCCGTATGGGCCGATCGGCAAGCGCTATGGCGCAGCGAGCCCGACCGTGACAACGTCCGCGCCCACGAACGCTGGTCCATGTCGCACGATTATCTACAGGCTGTCGAGCGGGCTGAAGCCGCTGCACACCGCTCGGTAGAGTTAGCGCGTGGCTTGGAGATCCCGCCTGCCGGTGCATTGACATTGTTACGCAATGACGCAAAAACGCGCGGCCCCGAGTTGTTCGAGCAACATTGTGCGGCCTGCCATAGTCACGTCGACACGGAGGGGCATGGCGTGGGAGCGCCGGACCCCTCGGCGCCCAATCTGTTTGGTTTCGGCAGCCGCGGCTGGATCGCGGGTCTGCTTGATCCCGAAAAGATCGCGACGAAGGAATACTTTGGCAACACGTCGCACAAGGACGGCGATATGGTCGGCTACGTGCAGGGGAGCGAATTCAAAGAGCTATCTGCAACACAGCGGCGCGACATCGCGGCTGCGCTTTCGGCCGAGGCGCACTTGAAGTCACAAGCCAACTCCGACGCCAACGACGCGGCCACAATCACGGCGGGCGCGGCGCTCATCAAGGAGTCGGCCGGCTGTACGAATTGCCACCATTTCCAGGATGCAGGCGACTTGGGAAATGCTCCGGACCTGTCAGGCTATGCGTCGCGAGAATGGTTGATCGGCATGATCAGCAATCCAGAGCATGAGCGATTCTACGGCGAGAAGAACGATCGCATGCCGGACTTCGCCGTGGGAGAAGACCCGCAGCAGCATCGCTTGAGCGCGAACGAACTGGGAATGATCGTCGATTGGCTGCGCGGCGAGTGGTTTGAGCTACCTGAAAAAAGCGGTGAGGACTCCGCAACGGCTCAACCGGCCGACGCCACTCCGTAAAGTGCGTTGGCTGACAGGCGTTCTCTGTATCCCCGCGTGCCACGCCCCGCTGCGCTGACCGCCGCGTATTCCCCGCCGCTACAACCGCTACAGCCTACATGCGAGGTAAAGTTTCGCGCCGCAGCCGGCCGACGCTGTCTGTTGGGGGCGCGAGAACCTGTTATCTCATGCGGCTGCGTGATGTGGTGTAAGAACTGCCGACAAGATGTTCCGGCCGTCAGTTGCGTGGGGGATAACTGCCCGAGTTGCCTGCGATGCGGCGCCGACTTTCCGCATACGGCCCGCACCGGCAATCGGCCGGCCGTAACGCAAGCTCGCGCGCGGTTGGCGGCCACGCGTGTTCAGAAGAAGTCGCCGGTCGAGGACACCAGCTTTGTTTGCGATGCGCCAGTGCATTCGATCCGTGCGCCGCTGTCGACCTTTGATACGTGGGAATTGGCGGAACAACTGCGTCATGTCGACCGCATCCTTTCCGGCACGCGGTTCGCAACCACATGTGCAACGCCGGCGGTCGCGGAAACGACACCGCCCCCCTCCCCTACCCCGCGAACCGAGACGCGTCGTGGCACCGCGCGCTCTCATGCGGCATGGGCCATCGTGGCAATAGGCGCCGTCGCGCTAGCCTGCGGCATCATCCTGCTGTGTGCCGGCACATTTATTGCCGGGCCCGATTGGCAAAGCCTGGGGCTGCCGATCACGCTGTTGGGACAAGTCGCTCTGCTGCTGGGCATGATGTTGCAGCTGGACCTGGTCTGGCAGGGAAAGCGCGACACGGCCAGCAAGCTGTATCGTTTTCAAAAGCGGCTGGTCGATCTGGAAGCCCTGGCGAACGAGCTTTCGCCGGCAACGCCCGATGCAGAGCCCACGCCCAATGCTGAGTTGGAACTCGTGGCCGAGCTGAAGTCGCGGCTCGATGTGTTATCGCACCGCTTGAACTCGCCGTGCGGTTAATAATCTCACGCGCTGCAGCGTGCGGACGCGATTCTGCCTGGAACGGCGCGCCGGTTTGAGGATCCACTTCGAGCGGCCAGCGGAGAGTTCTTGGACTTTCGGCCAGGTCGTGCAGGCGGGCAAGGATCTCCGGCCGGGACTGAGAAATTCCGCGAGTTCGGATTCTCTATTTTGGCTTGCTTCATCGCCGCGTCCCTCCCGGCGCGCGATTGGCGATGCTGTGATGCCCCGCGCGACTAGGGCTTCTTCAGCCAGGTCGAGCGATTGGCGGCGGCCGTGAGTCCCCCTTCCATGCCGGGAAATCCAACGCCCGAGTAGTTATAGCTGTAGCGGCGCCCGGTGGACGCAGTCTTGTTCACGCGGCGGCCACGATACGCGCGCGAGTTGCTCGTGGGGCGATTCGCGGGTGCTTTGGCGGATACCGGAATGACGGTGATAGGGTTCTTGTTCGGCTTGTAAACGAGCGACATGGCCGAGACGCGAATCTTGCCCGCCTGGGCTTGGCGCGGCGCAGAAACAGGTGTGTCCATGCCCAAGAAAGCGAATCCCAAACATACAGCGACCAGCCAGCGAACCGACGGACGGACCATGGCACCCTCTTTGCAGCTTGTGTGACAAAAATGCCGCTCCTGT
>CAMFLN010000735.1 GCA_945957305.1 uncultured Planctomycetaceae bacterium
CTTCGGCGTCGGACGTCAGGCAGCAACGCAATTGGCGGCCGCCGCCGCGGTGCTGCCGCTCGAGCGCGCATTCGTCTACAGCCGCTCCGAAGAACGACGAAATGCCTTCGCCGACGAAATGCAGGCAAAATTGAACCTTGAAATCGTCCCAGTCGACCGCCCCCAGGAGGCCGCCGAGGATTTGCCCATCGTCATCACGGCCACCACCAGTTCCACGCCTGTTTTCGACGGCGGTTGCCTGGCCGAAGGAACTGTGGTCTGCGCCGTCGGATCGAACGCGCTGTCACGAGCCGAAATCGATAGCTCGACGGTTCGTCGCGCGGACGTCGTGGTCTGCGACAGCGTCGCGGCATGCCAGCCCGAGGCAGGAGATTTCGTCGACGCGTTGGAAAAGGGAATTTTCGACTGGAGCCGCGCAGTCGACCTGGCGGATGTCGTCGTCGGGCGGGCCGTAGGGCGACGGCGCAACAGCAGCATCGCCATCTTTAAATCGGTCGGCCTGGCCGTCGAAGACGTCGCCGTGGCGGCCTACCTGGTTGGTGCAGCCAAGGAGCAGGGACGGGGCATTACGCTGCCCGTGTAGAGAGACGGACTGCTGCTACGTCGTCACCGAACGCCGCGTCGGCTCGACGCGCGTGCCATCCTCATGCGGGCGCAGGCTCTTCGGAGCGGGGGGCGGGTTCCGCGGCGGCTCCTCGGCCGCCTGGGGCTTTTTTGCTTTCGCCCCCCAGGCAAACATCCGCCCCAGCGGACCAGCGAGAATGGCCGGCAAAATCAACAGGTTTGCCAGCAAAGTCGCCGTCAGCAAGGCGATCGTCATGCAGCCGAAGCGCTGTGTCGGCGTGAAAGGACTGAGGGCAAAAACCGACAGCCCCAGGCCGATGACGCCCCAACTTTGATACATCGCACGACCGCAATGATGATAAGCGGCTTTGACCGCTTCGCGTTGTGTAGCACCAGCCGCGATGGCACGGCGGTATTGCAGCATGAAGTGCACGATATCGTCGACCGAGACGCCCAGTGCGACGCTCGGTGTCATGACTGTGCCGATATCGATCACAATCCCCAGCCATCCCATCAGGCCAAAAACCACGATTGGCGGGAAGACGCTGGGAACCGCCAGGATAATGCCCGAGGTAAACGATCGCATGGCGACGACGATCGCCACGAAGATCAAGATCAAGTCGGTAATGAAACCGGTGACCAGACCGTCGAGCAACGAGTTCTGCGCCTTATAGACCAGCGGCACGAGCCCGGTATAAGTGGCCTCGAGCCCGGCGGCCTCTTCTTCGCCCAGCTTGGCACGAATATCGTCCAGGACCGGCTCGACGCGGGCCTGAATGTCAGCGACGAATTTAGCGTAGTCGACGTTCTTCAGCGCGCTGACGCGGGCGCTGATGCGCCACATCTCGCGCCCGTCCTTCTCGCGTAAGTAGTCGCTCTTCAAATACTCGTCTCGATGCTCTTCTAACTTTGTATTTCGCACCGTGCGTGCCGTGCGCTGCTCGTCTTTGACGCCAGCTACGCGAGCCATCAGTCCGCCGACACCGCCGCGACGTGCCTTCTTCGGCTTAGGAGCATCGTCCGCTTCGGCCTGGCCCAGGTTGGCCGAAAACGTGGCCGCCGAGAGGCTCTTGCCGACTTCGGGAATCGCTTCGATCTCGTGTTGAACCCGCTGCACCAGCTCCATGCGTTCCAGGAAGTTCAGCCGCGAGCGTAGCGGGTCGACATTGATCACGACTTCCATCGGAATCAAGTTGCCCAGGTTCTGCTCGAGCCACTCGTAGTCGGTCACGGCCTTGGCCTTGGGAGAGAACAGGCGCATCAACTGCACCGAAGTCTCCATCCGCGACATGCCGAAGGCACAGAAGGCGATCGTCGCCAGTCCGCCGGCGGTCATGATGCCATTGTGGCTGATGATCCAGTCGCCGATCTTGCCCCAGCCGCCATAAAAGGCCGGATCGATGGCAATTGCTTCGCCGGCGTCCGTCTTGGCTTCCTTCAGCGGCCAGCGTTCGAACGCGGCCGGCATGAAGAAGAACAAGAACAGCAAACTAATTACAACGCCAACAGCCGAATACAGCCCGAATAGCTGGATTGGGATCAACTCGCTATAGCACAAGGTCAACAGGCCGACGGCCGTGGTGCCCGTGGCCAGGCTCAAGGGGAGCCAGGCATGGCGAATGGCGCGGCCGGGGGCTCCTTCAACTCCACCTTCGTGAATCGAATCGCGATAATAGTTGGCCAGGTGAATTGCGCCCGAGATGGCGGCGACGTACACCAGCGAGGGCATCGTCAACACGATGGCGTTCATCTCGCCGCCCGAGTACCAGACGCATGCCAGGCTGGCCATGGCGCTGTACAGGCCGGCGGTCAAGACAATAGCCACCAACTTGACGCTGCGCAAGCACCACCAGGAAACGACCAGCCCGATAAAGCCGGCCAAGCCCGCCAGGCGGAACAAGCTCTGCTCGCCGGCCAGGTCGATCGCGACGTTATCCGACGGCGGCCCGCCCATGTGCAGGGCGTCGTGCTTGATGTTGCACTGCTTCTCGGCGGTGTCGTAAATCTGGCCGATTGTCTTACGGAGATTTTTCTTTCCCTCGGGCGAGAGGGTCAGCACCAGGCAGGTGCGTTTGCCGTCGTCACCGATCAACGAACCGCGCAAGCGTTCGATCGCTTCGTCGCGTGTGATATTGATAGGCGGATTCGTCAGCATCTCGATGATCGAGGGGCCGGACATCGCCTTGGTAAACAGGCGATCCTCGGCCGGCACATCGGCATCGGCGGGTGGGACCAATTTCGCCGACAGCAGCTTCAGCCGCTGATCGTCGAGCACGCAGCCGTCCCAGCTTACCAGGACGAATTCTTCCCCCTGAAAGTGCTTGCGGAACTCTTGATAGACCTGCGTCTCTTCGTACTGGTCAGGCAACCATTGCTCAACGCGATTCTGATTGCTGCGCAGCGCCCGTCGCGCGCCGGCAAACGAAATCGGCAACAAGAACACCACGATCAACAGAATCGCGGGACTGTAGCGGGCGTAGAAGTCGCGTTTGGTCATACGACGAG
>CAMFLN010000736.1 GCA_945957305.1 uncultured Planctomycetaceae bacterium
TCTGAGGACAACCCTGATTGCAATACAGCGGGCAACCTCTTAGAACGCTGTTTTCAACCCGTGTTAGATCTTTGGCCGCTTTCCAGGATGAAGTGCTCTGCATGACCGCTGACAGCCGTCTGAACAAGTACGACCGCGATCTTGAACGAGTGCCGGCCAACTACATGGCCCTGTCGCCGGTGACCTTCCTGACGCGGTCCGCGCTTGTTTATCCGCAGCAAACAGCCTGGATCCACGGCCCTCAGCGGGCCAGCTATGCCGAGTTCTACGCCCGCTGTCGCCGCCTGGCCTCGGCGCTGCAAGCACGCGGCGTCGGTCTCGGCGACACGGTGGCGGTCATGGCACCCAACGTTCCGGCCATGCTGGAAGCGCATTACGGCGTGCCCATGACCGGCGGCGTGATCAATGCCTTGAACATCCGGCTGGACGCCGCGGCGATCGCCTTCATTCTCGATCATGGCGAAGCGAAGGTGCTGATCACCGACCGGGAATTTTCGCCGACGATTCGCGAGGCGCTGAAACTCGCGCAGGTCAAGCCGCTGGTCATCGATATTGACGATCCACTTTACTCAGGCCCCGGCGAAAGGTTGAGCGAAATCGAGTACGAGGAATTCATCGCCGGCGGGGATCCCGAATTTCCTGTGACGCTGCCCAGCGATGAATGGCAGGCCATTGCGCTCAACTACACATCCGGCACGACCGGCGATCCCAAGGGGGTCGTTTTTCATCATCGCGGCGCCTATCTGAACTCTCTCGGCAACACCGTGGTGTGGCACATGCCGCAGCATGCGCGGTACATGTGGACCTTGCCGATGTTTCACTGCAACGGTTGGTGCTTCACCTGGGCCTTGAGCGTGGTGGCCGGCACGCACATCTGCCTGCGAAAGACAACTGCCGAGGCCGCCTACGCCGCGATCGCCGAACACGATGTGACCCATTTCTGCGGCGCGCCGATCGTGATGAACATGCTGGCCAACGCGCCGGCCGAGCTGCGTCGCGCGGGCGGTCGAGTAATTGAAGTCATGACGGCGGGCTCGGCTCCGCCGGCAGCCGTGATCGCGGCCATGGAAGCGCAAGGATTTCACGTCACCCATGCCTATGGACTCACCGAAACCTACGGGCCGGCCGTGACCTGCGCCTGGCACGACGAGTGGGATGCCCTGCCGCTGGCCGAACGGGCCACGCTCAAAGCCCGGCAGGGTGTGCCGTACCCAGTGCTTGAAGGGCTGATGGTGGCCGATCCCGAAACGCTCGTCCCTTGTCCGGCCGATGGCCAGACCCTGGGCGAGGTTTTCATGCGCGGCAACATCACAATGAAGGGCTACTTGAAAAACCCACGCTCGACGCAAGCCTCCTTCGCCGGTGGCTGGTTCCACTCGGGCGACCTGGCCGTGATGCACCCCAATGGCTACATCGAGCTCAAGGATCGCTCGAAAGACATCATCATTTCAGGCGGCGAGAACATCTCGACCATCGAGGTCGAAGGGGTGCTGTATCAGCACACGGCTGTGCTCGAAGCGGCCGTTGTCGCCCGGCCGGATGAAACGTGGGGGGAAACGCCCTGCGCGTTCGTCACGCTCAAGGAGGGTTGCCAGGCCAGCGAGCGCGAACTGATCGAATTCTGCCGCCAGAACCTGGCGCACTTCAAGGCGCCGAAGACGGTCGTCTTCGGTCCGTTGCCAAAAACCTCGACTGGCAAGATCTTGAAATACGCGCTGCGCGAAAAGGCGGCGGCGCTATAGCGCGCAATCCATGGGGATGCCCCAGGCCTGTCTGGGGCGTCAGTGACAACCGTTTCAAAACACCGGCTGAATCTGCTTCAAGCGTTTTTCGGTTTCGGCCATCAAGGCGTCCTCCGACTTTTCATCGGGCGCCTCGTAAGTGACCGAGAAACGCAGAAACGGTCCGGCATCATCCCACGGCACGGTGCAGATCGAGTGCTCGGTGATCAGGTATTGGCTCGCCGCCTCGGCCGTGGCGAATTGCGGCCCGCCGGCGATGCCCTTGGGGCTGCGCGTGTACAGAAAGTACGTCCCGCCCGGCACCTTGCAGTCGAAGCCGCAACGCGACAGTACGTCGACCAGCTTGCGCAGCCGGCGCTCGTACTTGGTGCGGACTTGTTGTGTGATCTTGTCGTCGTCGAGCGCCGCGGCGGCCGCCTTCTGAATGGCGATGAACTGACCCGAGTCGCTGTTGTCCTTGATGTCGGCAAACGCCTGCACGATCTTGGCATTGCCGCAGACCCAGCCCATCCGCCAGCCGATCATGTGGTAACCCTTCGACAGCGAATGGACCTCGACGCCGACGTCCTTCGCCCCCGGCACTGACAGAAAGCTGAGCGGCTCCCCTTCGTACGTCAGGAAAATGTGCGCCGCATCCTGCACCACGACGATCGCGTTCTTCTTGGCGAAGTCGATCACCCGGGCGTAGAAATCGCGCGTCGCCACACGCCCCGTCGGGCTGTTGGGATAGTTCAGCACCAAGAGCTTGGCCCGCTTGACGATGTCGGCCGGAATCGAGTCGAGGTCTGGCAGGAAGCCGTTCTCGGCCAACAGCGGCAGCCGATGTACTTCGCCGCCGTAGTATTTCGTGTGCGTCCCGGCCACCGGATAGCCAGGTACTGTCATCAGCGTGACGTCGCCCGGGTTGATGAAGGCCGCCGGCAGCATGGCCAGGGCGGTCTTCGAGCCGATGCAGTGGTTCACCTCGGTCGCCGGATCGAGCTCGACGCCGAAGCGGCGCTTCATCAGTCGGGCGGCCGCCTCCTTGAACTCGGCGACGCCATTGTCGGCATAGCCGCGGTTGACCGGCTGATTGATCTCGCGCGCCATGACGGCGCGAATCGACTCGGGGGCCATCTCGTCATTTTCGCCAATGCCGAAATCGACCAGCTTTCGTTCGGGATGCTCGGCCAGGGCCTTGCGCTTGGCCCGCTTGATCTTCTCGAACTTGTAGATTTCGGTCCCCTTGCCGTAATTGGCCCCGCCGATGCGCTCGGCAAACAGGGATTGAAAATAAGGATCGCTCATGATGGACTATGTTTCGGTGTTTCGGTTGGTGGCTACTTG
>CAMFLN010000737.1 GCA_945957305.1 uncultured Planctomycetaceae bacterium
CCTTCGGGGTGGCGCCGGCATTTCTGCTTGTAAAAATGTGTCCCAGCTTTACGTATTTGCATCACGATTGGGCCTGGGTGATTGCCGCGTCCTACGTGATCTGTGCCGCGCTGCGCCTGGCCCGCTTCACGGTCGAAACCGACGAGAACGACGACCATTTGCACTTTACGGGGTTGCCCAGCCCCGCGGCGGCGGCGTCGATCGCCGGCTTTGCCATCATGTTCTACACGTTGCGCAAGGCCGACAATCCGCTGGTCTTCGCCGAACGGATTGACGCCGTGCTGCAAACCGTGCTGCCGTTCTTCGCCGCGGTCGTGGCGCTATTGATGGTTTCGAGAATTCCTTACCCGCACCTGGTCAACCAGATGTTTTCCGGGCAGCGCAGCCTGGGGCACATCGTCGGGCTGGTCTTTGCCCTGGTGACGATCATGGTGATTCGCGGCTATGCGGTTCCACTGGTTTGTTGTGGGTTCGTGGTGCTCGGACCGGCGCAGTACGCCTGGCAGGAACTGGTCCAACGCGAACCGCATAAGGATCCAATGTTCTGACGCGCTGCTGTGGTTGCCGCGTCGTTGACCTCCCGTTTTTGTGGTTGTGCATGTTCACTGGTCTCGTGCAGTCGCTGGCCGAGGTGGCCAAAATCGAAGCCCGGCCCCCGGGCCGATTGATCGTGCTCCGCGCGCCGAGCCAGGCATCGCAGACGCGGCTGGGCGACAGCGTCGCCGTGAATGGCTGCTGTTTAACCTGCGTGGCAATCGAGGGAGACTTGCTGTCGTTCGAGGCGGGGGCCGAGACGCTCAACCGTACGAATCTCGGCAAGCTGACACCCGGATGCCACGTCAATGTTGAACTGTCTTTGGCGCTGGGGGATCGCATCGGTGGGCATTTGGTCACCGGACACGTCGACGCTGTAGGAACGCTCGACGTGCGCCATGACGACCAACAGTGGTCGACTTGTTGGTTCGCATTTCCGCCACAATTGCGACGGCAGATTGCCAGCAAAGGCTCGATCGCCGTGGACGGAGTCAGCCTGACTTTGGTCGACGTCGAACCGGCCCGCTTCAGTGTCGCGTTGATTCCACATACGCTAGCGCACACAACGCTCGGCCAATTGCAGCCTGGCAGCCGGGTCAACCTGGAAACCGATCTGCTCGCCAAGTATGTCGAGCAGCAAACTTCGGCCTGGCATACCGCCAGTTAGGCACGCACACATGACGTCAGGCTCGACGAACACCCAAACGCAATCCTTCTTGATGCGCCGCTTTGCCGAAGTCGGCATCGCGCCCAATTCGAAGCGGGGGCAGAACTTTCTCGTCGATCTCAACCTGTTGCGCCTACTGGTCGACGCCGCGCAGCTCGGCCCCGACGATGTTGTGCTCGAGGTCGGAACCGGCACCGGTTCACTCACGTCCACCATGGCCCCCTTGGTTGCCGCGGTCGTCACCGTGGAAATCGACGAGCAGTTGCATCAACTCGCCAGCGAAGAGCTGATCGACTTCGAGAACGTGCGCTTGATGTCGCAGGATGCGTTGCGCAACAAGAACAATCTCTCGCCGCTGGTCATCGAGGCGCTGCAGGCTGAATTGGCCGTCGATCCACGGCGGCGGTTGAAACTGGTGGCGAATTTGCCCTACGCCGTGGCAACCCCCGTCATTTCGAACCTGCTGGCCGGCGAACTTACACCGCAGAGCATGACGGTGACGATCCAGAAAGAGTTGGGCGATCGCCTCATGGCCCGGCCTTCGACCAAGGATTATAGTGCGCTGAGCATTTGGGTGCAGTCGCAATGCCACATCGAATTGGTGCGCGTGATGCCGCCGTCGGTCTTCTGGCCGCGCCCGAAGGTGAACTCGGCGATTCTGCACATCGTCGTCGACGAGTCCGCCCGCGCGCGGATCCCTGACCGCGAATTCTTCCACGAGTTTGTGCGCTCGATGTTCTTTCATCGGCGCAAATTCCTGCGCAGCGAACTGGCGAGCGCCTACAAAGGGCGCTTCTCCAAGCAGGATGTTGACGACCTTATGGCCGCGCTTGAAATGGGGCCAACGACCCGGGCGGAAGAACTCGACGTGGCAACGATGCTGCGGCTGTGCGAGGCCGTGCGAGCGCGGTTGGCGGCGGAGTCGGCTGCACCCGGTCCAGATGCACGCGGCGATTAGGCGCGCGAGAGGAATTCGCCCGTGCGACTGTCGACCTTGATCATCTCGCCGGTCGACAGGTATTCCGGCACCTGCACGACCAGTCCCGTTTCGAGCGTGGCGGGCTTGGTGCGGCCGGTCGCCGAGTTCCCCTTCACCGAGGGATCGCACTGTGTAATTGTCAGTTCGATCGTCTGCGGGATCTGCAGGCCCACTGCCTGATCGTTGTAGATCAGGATTTGCACTCCTTCGAGCCGGTCGGTGAGGTACTTGACCTCTTCCTGGATATCTCCCAGAGGCAGCGAATACTGATTGTAATCCGCCTCGTCGAGGAAATGCATATCGGTCGCGTCCGAGTACATGACCTTGACCGGCCGCCGGTGGAAGTCGGCTTCGGGGAGCGATTCGCCCCCTTTGAGCACGATATCGACCTTCTGTTTTGTGACCAGGTTGCGCGCCCGGTACTTATAGAGCGTGGCGGCGCCGCGCGCCGACGGGCTCTGCACCGAGATCGTCTCGATGACGCAGGGAGCCTCAAGGTAGTTCAGGATCATTCCGGTCTTGATATCTTTGGCAATCATGCGTGTAGTTTGCCGGAAATCCCGAATTTTTCAATGGGCGCACGCCGGACCTTTTCGGTTCACCATTCATCCTTTTGCGCTCCTTCCTTCGCCCCGTTTGCCCTTGCGGCGTCCAGCAAGATCGACTAATTACTCCGCCTTCCCCTCGGAGTCATTGCGCCGTTCTGGCGTGCTAGCAGCGTTCGCACTTATTCGCTGATTTAAAAGAGGCGCGAGGTTCTTTCGCGGTGGATATTTGCGCGCCGCGAGGTGAGCAATCGCGGAGGAGTCGGCAACTCGACAAGAGGCAGTAGGATGTTCTTCGCGCGCCCGCGAAATATCTGGCTCGACCCGGCCTGTACGGTCC
>CAMFLN010000738.1 GCA_945957305.1 uncultured Planctomycetaceae bacterium
CTCTTGACCGGCGGGCGCGAGTGGCTGCCAGGGGCCGCGGCGCGGGCCCGCGCACCGCTCGACTGGTTCCTCTCGGGCTACGAACCAGAGGACGCCCCGCATGAAAGCAAGGCCGGCGGCAGCGCAGTCGGTGGGGGGCGAGCCGTCGATCTGTCGACACACGGCTTGCCGCAAGCGGTGCTGGCGAGTGCGCATCTCAGCGAAAACGACCTGTTCCTGGAATTGCGCATCGACACAGAACCCAATCGCCCCGCTGCGACGCAAGCGCAGGCGTTTCGCGAACGCATGTCGCGCCTGCCGAAGCGCGTCAGTGAGTACATTCGCACGCTCAAGCTCAGCGATTACAGCCACGATGTGCTGTTCGATTTTCCGCTGATGGTGGAACAATTAGGGCGTTACACCGTCGTGGGGACCGATGCTCGCCAAGTCGTGCTGCGAAGTTATCTGCCCAGCATCGCGGCGCATAATCTCGTGCTGGGCACTCACCTCGCCCTGGTCGAGCAGGCACGGCCCGAGGCGAACGCTGGCAAGCCGGCAGCCACGCCGTCCAAACCGTCTGCCGAGGCCGCCGCCGAGCGGTTGGACCGCAAGATTTCGCTCGTCTTCGACCGGGCCACGCTGGAGAAGGCCCTACAAACGGTGGGGGACGATATCGGCCTGCCGATTTCGATCCTGGGGGCCGACCTGCAGGCCGAAGGAATCACCAAGAATCAATCCTTCGGCATGGAGGAACGCGACCAGCCCGCCCGGGAAATTTTGCGAAAAATCATGATTCGGGCGAACCCTGACGGTAAGCTGGTATATGTCATCAAGCCTCCCTCGGGCGGGGGCGCCGAAACACTTTACATCACCACGCGGGCGGCGGTACGGCAGCGCGGCGAGCAGCTGCCGGCCGAGTTCGCAGAGCAACCTTGAACCGAACCGAGCGCTGCCCCGGGGATACGGGTCCCCAGCTCGGAAAACGCGACATATGGAATTGTTCGCGATTTTATGCACGACCTGCCAGGCCAAGCTAAAGGTGCGCGATGTCGCCGCGCTGGGCAAGATCCTGGCCTGTCCCAAATGTGGCAGCATGGTGCAAGTCGTCGCTCCGCCAGGCTGGACGCCGCCTGATCCCGCGGCGCTGCGCGAGATTGCCGCCGAGCCTTCGACCGGCAGCACGATCGTCGACGTTCGCAAGTTTCAACCCTCTGGCGATGCGGCCACGTCGGGCTCAACGGCCCGTCTCTCCAAGGTGATCGCTGCCGAGCGTGCACAGGCGAACGAACCGCGGCCGGCCGAAAGCGTTCCCTCGGCGGCGCCAAAAGCCGCCAAGTCGCCATCGACCATCGTGCGTACCGGCGACCTCACCAAGGCAGCGTCACCTCCGCCCGCAGGCGCGGCTCGGCAGACGATCTCCGCGGCACCGCCGATTGCGGCGGAACTAACACCGATCAATCCCGATGACGTGCCGCCAATCCCCGTGAATGAGCCTGCACCGGGATTCGCCATGCAATGGGCCCGCGCGGTGTCCCCGCGGCGAACGCTGTTCGTGGCGACACCCGTCGTGGCGCTCGTGGCATTGTTGTTCTTGGGTTGGTACTTGTTTGCGCCCGGCGGTGATACCGGTTCGAGCGACGCAATCCTGCAGCCCTCAGCACAAGCGCCCGCGACGTTATCTCCAGACACCGACGCACCAGCGGCGCCTGCTGCGGTCCACGCAACCTCGGATCCGGCACGGGGCGCGGACAATCCGCCACCGAGCGATGTGGCCACCACGGATACCCCGGACAGCGCTACTGTGCCGCAGGAGGATATGGCGGATCCTCCGCCAGAGCCGACCGAAACGGTAGCCGAAAACCTGACTCCAGCGGCTGATGACACTGCCGATAATTCGTCGAGTGAGCCCCCGGCCGATGCGCAAGCCGCGGTAGAAAATGCAGCGGGAGCAGCGACCGAAGAAGCAGACAAAGAGAACAAGGTCATTGCCGCGCCCGCGGCCAATCTCAATCGCGCCGTCCCGGCATTTGGGGCCAAGACGTCCACCGCCGCCCTACCGACGACCGAGCCCACGGCCGCGGAGCAAGAAGAACAACCACGCGCAAGCGATGCGCCAGACGAAGCGTTACTCGGCCAAGAGTCGATGCCACACGTCGATGTCACCGCGCGCTTGGCGGACCCATTGCTGGACGTCGAGTTCAAGCGCGTTTCGCTGGCCGAGTTTTGTGATTTTCTCTCGCGCATGAGCACGGTCCCCATCACGCTCGATGTCGAGGCCCTGGCCGCCGCGGGCGTTCGGCCGGGCGATACCGTCGCGATCGACGCCGAGAGCACGACCGTCGGCGACGCTCTGACCACGGTGCTCGCCAAGCGTGGCTTGATGTACCTGGTCGAAGGCCAGCAGGTTGTTGTCACTTCTCCGGATCGCAAAGCCGTCACATTGGCGACCGTTAGCTACGAAGTGGCGGACCTGGCGACCGCGGCCGATGACATGCCGCGGCTGTCCGCGATGCTGACTCGTTTCGTAGCGCCGACCACTTGGCAGGACCACGGCGGCCAGGGACAAGTGAAAATCGACGGCACCGCTCTGTCCGTCGAACAGAGCACGATCGTGCAGCGCCAGGTCGCATCCTTTCTCGATAAGCTGCGGCAGGCACGCGGCCTGACCATCAAGAGTGAGCTGCGGCCAGAAGAAGTGACGCTCAAAACGCGCTACAGTCGGGCCAAAGCAAATCTCGATAAGCAGGTCACCGCCAACTTCAGCCTGGAAACGCCTTTGATCGATGTCCTCACCTGGCTGAGCCGCACCACGGCAACCCGCATTTTGATTGACGAAGCGTCGCTGACGCAGGCGGGCATGTGGTCGCGATCCCCCGCGACTGTCGTCGTGGATCGCAAACCATTGCACGAGGCGTTAACCGCACTGCTGGCCCCGGTTGGCATGACGTATCGCATCGCGGATGAGCGCACGATTCAAGTCTTTGCCCGGCAGTCGTTGCACGATCGCTATGAATTCGAGTTGTACCCGGTGACAGACTTGCTCGCGGGGCGTTTGGAGCCGAAGGAACTGATCTCGCG
>CAMFLN010000739.1 GCA_945957305.1 uncultured Planctomycetaceae bacterium
GCACGACCATCGCGTGCAATCCGCCGGCGACGCGATAACCTTTCACCACGGCGGCCGCAGCGCGCAGATCGCGGATACGGCTATTGGTACACGAACCGATGAACACGCGATCGAGCTTGACCGCCTCGATCGGCGTGCCAGGCTTGAGTCCCATGTAGGCCAGGGCGCTGGCCGCGCTCTTGCGTTCGTTCTCGTCGGACAACTTGTCGGGATCGGGGATCTTGTCGGCGATCGTCGCGACCTGCGCCGGATTCGTGCCCCAGGTCACTTGCGGCGCGACGTCCGCCGCGTTGAACACCTCGACCCGATCGTACTGAGCGCCCGGATCAGTCGGCAATTGCCGCCAGCGAGCGACCGCGGCGTCGAAATCCTTGGGGGCAAACTCCCGCCCGCGCAGATAGTCGAATGTCACGTCGTCCGGGGCGATCATGCCGCAGCGGGCTCCGGCCTCGATCGACATGTTGCAGACTGTCATCCGCTCTTCCATGTCCAAGGCACGGATGGCGCTGCCGGTGTATTCGATGGCGTAGCCGGTCCCGCCGTCGGTCGTCAGGCGGCCGATCAGGTACAGGATCAAGTCCTTGGCCGTAACGCCGCGGGCCAGTTGGCCATCGAAACGAACTTCGAACGTCTTGGGGCGGTATTGCAGCAACGTCTGCGTCGCCAGCACGTGCTCGACTTCGCTGGTGCCGATGCCGAAGGCCATGGCCCCCATCGCGCCGTGCGTGGCGGTGTGGCTGTCGCCACAGACAATCGTCATGCCAGGTTGCGTCAGGCCCAACTCGGGACCAATCACGTGCACGATGCCCTGCTTGGCGTCGTTGAGATCATAAAGCTTGACGCCGAACTCGTGACAGTTCGACCGCAGGGTATCAATCTGCTGCTTCGAGATCGGATCGGCGATTGGCAGCGAGCGATCGGTGGTGGGAATGTTATGGTCGGGCGTGGCGACCGTGCGCTCGGGGCGGCGGACCTTGCGGCCGGCCAATCGCAACCCTTCGAACGCCTGGGCGCTCGTGACTTCGTGCACCAGGTGCAGGTCGATGTACAAAATCGTGGGCTTCCCCTCTTCGGCATGCACCACGTGGGCATCCCAGATTTTGTCGAACATCGTGCGGGGGCGTGACGAGTGTGAAATCATGATCGGTTCGCGCCAGAAAGAAGGAGCGCGGCAAAAACTCGGCCCGGAGCAGTCGTCTCACCCGGTCGGCCGCGCGAAGAATCGTCCGAATACTTGATTCTACTAGACGGGGGGGCGCTTGGGGAGGTTCGTGCGTAACCGCTTTATCAGGCAGCTTTTTGACGCAAAATTCGCACGTTACTGCTCGGCCCAGGGCCGGGCCGGCGGCGGAGGGGGAGGCTGCTGCCAGCGCCAGATCGGCTCGTACTTCACAGCCAGGTACGGCGTCTCGATCCGCCGGCTCCCCTCGACCAAAGACGCCAGCAGCGCATCCAGTGCGCCGCTGACCAGCAGCGTCCGCTCGACATTCCACGACGGCCGCCCCGACAGCATCATCCGTTCGATCCCGTTGAGCAGAATTGTAAAGTGGGCCGCGGGGCGCCCCTCCTGGGTCCAGAACTCGGCCGATTCGATGCGTCGGTCATCGGCATAACGCCAGGCGCCGGCAAAGGCATTGACCGCCCCGTTCAGCTCCAGCAAGTGCGCTTTCAAACCGTCGTTGTATTCCAACGTAAAGAGTTTCGGCTCGGGCACGACGTCGCGCAAGGGGCGCCCCTCGGTGCGCGGATTCGGAATATGCTGCCACGCCGCGTCGAACAGCTCGGTGTCGAAGCGCTTTTCTTCGAACGCGCGCCACACGGCATCGCCGCCCAGCGATTGCACGGCCTTTACTCCGGTTTCACCGCCGCGGCGCTGCTCGGCCAAGGCCTGGGTAAATTCCAGCGCATGATAGGCATATGCATCCGACGAACCGTACGTGATCGAGACGATTTCATTAATCGCGGCGCCGCGCTCGACGTCGGCCGCCGGCTTGCGCCACGAGGTTGGCAGCGACGAGCCGGCCATCAGCGGAATCGACAGCTCGCGCGCCGTGTCGTAGATCGCTTTGGCGTCAGTCCAGTTGTCGGCCAGGTGCTTGTCGATGAAGACCGGCACAACCTGGCCGCTGGTGCGAAAGACGCGAATCGTTTCTTCCCACAGCCGGCGCTTGGGATATTGCGTGTTGCCGGTGGCGCTTTTTGGATAATTGCCATGCTCGGCCACGAGCAGCACGCCGTCGACCGCCAGCTGGCCGGTGCCAAGCGTCAGGGCGTCCTCGATCGTTTCGCTCACGCGAAAGCGATGCGACGCGGCCAACAGCCGGCTGATGTCGTTCGCCGGGCGCTGATCGGTGTAGAGCGACACCAGTTCGAGCGGCGAATCCTTCCCCTTGCCGTCGAGCGTGTCGGTCTGCAGCAACCGGCTAACGATTACGTCGGCATGCGAGTTGTGCCGGTACTCGGTGACGATCGCGGCGACACGCTTTTGACGGGGAGGAGCGTCAGCGGCGATTGCAGCGCGCTGCGGCGCATGGTGGACGAGCAGAAAAACGGCGATCGCGATCACAACAGATCGAGCGCGGAGGAACTGATTCATGGCGCGTCTCGCAGGCGAGCGTTTGTGGCGAGAGAAGGCAGGATGCCGCCACAGTACCACGAGGCAAGACGCGCAGCACGCGCTTTCATGCCCCCGCTGAATTCCGTATTCCTTTGCTTGCAGCCTTTTGCCAATCGCGCTATGATCGAATGTTCACTAGCGCATCGTGATCCGCAGCGCTAAGCTGCGCGCAGTTGCCGCTCGTACGACTCGCGTTCGACCAGGATTCTCGTGCCAGGAGGAGCAACGTGCCGAAAGCCCCCAAGCTCAACGACGTCATTCAAGGGGATTGCATCGAGCGGATGCACGAAATGCCAGCCGGTTCGGTCGACCTGGTCTTCGCCGATCCGCCGTTTAATATCGGCTACGAGTATGACGTCTACGAGGACAAGAAAGAGGCGCGCGACTATCTCGACTGGTCGAAGAAATGGATCGGGGCGGTGCACCGGGTGCTCAAGCC
>CAMFLN010000740.1 GCA_945957305.1 uncultured Planctomycetaceae bacterium
CTGCAATTGAGCTCGCTGTCTCAATCGCCCCTGTGATGTCTATTCAATGATATCACGCCTGGCAATTCCAGCTGCAGTTTCTGGGCGCCAAAGTCGATGGAATCGTTAAGGTCCATCATTTTTTTCTTATTGGCTACCGCCTTTACCCGAGTACCGAAAGCCCCACACCTTGCGGTCTGCTTGCTGAAGCACAGCCATGCGCATCCTTTTCACCATGCTAGCAATCTGTACGTTGACCGGTTGTACGCACCGGCAATTGTCGCGCAGCATGGTGCAGCAGGCCAGTACCGTCATGGATATCGAGTATCAAATGGTGCTCGACAACATCGCGATGTTCACCGCCAATCCGGCCGTCCTTCCCTGGCACATCCGGATCAACGACGGCACGGTCCAAGTGAATGACGAAGGGGGCATGGCCGAACTAGGCGTTCAGTGGGGCGGAACACCGGGCTTCACCCGGGGGATCAGAGCGGTGCGTAGCGTCACCGAGCAGTGGGGCGCGCACGCCATCATCGACCCGCTCGCGGTCAAGACGTTGCAAGACATCTATCGCCAGGCGATCGGACTCCCCCCCATGCCGGACCCGCCGATTTTGGCGCAAATTACAGCGATCGAAAAGCAGCGGCTGCGACCATCCGCCGAAGCGACGGAAAAACCGGCGACCTCGGCCGAAGGTGCAGCAAACGATGAAGAAATTCCGGCTGGTCGGGCAAGCGCGGAAGCCGCGGACGCCGAAAATCTGTCGCAGGGAACGCCCTACGAAGGCTCTCCCCTGGCCCGGCTGCGCGGAAGTATCGAAGTCCCCGTCGGTTGGTTCTGTAGCGGACGCAAATGCGATGTGCCGGCAGAGGCCTGCTACGTCGGACACTATGGAGACCGCTACGTCTGGGTCATGCCGGCCCATGTCGAGGATCTGAGTCACTTCACGCTCATCATTCTCAGCATTACCAAGCATGGCGTGGCGACGACCGACAATCCTCCCCCCAGTCGCGGACTGGTGTACGTGCGGCACTGAGCCGGACGATCGTCGACCTAAAGGTTTCTCGGACACGGGCGACCGTCACTGCCCGCGCACTTTCGCTCACCAGGTAACGCGCGCGTTACCGTCATAACCACAGCAGTGGTTTGCGAGCCGATTTCGGCCGCCAGACTCCAAAATCGGAGCACTGCTTCACAAGTTGCGGCGTCAGCTGCGTGGCGCCGTCGTTCTTGATCGTCACGGCTTATCAAGTTTTCGAGCCGACTGGGCGGATTGTTTCGTGTCGGCCGAGCGCCGTGAAAACTTTGCATGATGCGAGAGTTTCACAGCCGATAGCTAGATCAACGATGGCCGTCATGATCTTTATGGCTGATCTGGCAGATCGCGATTAACCAAACAGGTGGAGAGGGAGAGATGAAACGTACATGGAGGGCGTGGGCAGCGCTGAGCCTGGCCGTTTTTCTTGCGTCGCACGCCACTGCGGAAACTGTGGACGATGGCCCCACGGCAAATTCGTGCTGCGCCGATGCGATCTGCGCAGGATGCGGTTGCACAAATGACTTCGCCGAATGTTGTGACTCGTTCAACGGCCGTCGCCGCTTTCTCGGCTTTCTGCCGAGCGATCACTGCTTCGACCGTTTTATCAGCCCCATCTCGAATCCGTTCTTTTTCGAGGATCCGCGCTCGCTGACCGAAATCCGCGGCATGTTCATCGACAACAGCTTGCCCCGCACGGTAGGCAACGGCGACGCGCAAGTCTGGGCGGCGCAGTTACGCGGCCGTGTGACTGATCGCTTCAGCGTCATAGCGCCGCGGTTGAGCTATTTCGATGTGAACCAGGCGGGCGACCAGGGTTCACCCCAGGGATTTCTCTCCGCGCCTGTAGGATTTAAATACAACTTCTTTCGTGATGTCGAGCGGCAGTTCCTGCTGTCCGCCGGATTGACCTACTTCATCCCGTCCAACATGGGACAGAATGTTCGCTTCGGCAACGGCGACTATCATGTGTTTCTCTCCGGGGGCAAAGAGATCTTCGGCCGTGGTCACTGGCTCAGCGGCACGGGCTTTCGCCTGCCCGAGGATCGCAATTGGGGAACGCAATTCTGGTACTGGTCAAACCAGTGGGATTATCAGTTGCCTGGCAATATTTATCCCTTGATCGGCCTCAACTGGTTTCACTTCATGGACAGCGCTGGCATTCAGACTGGCATCCCGATCACCGGTTTGGACCTGCTTAATCTCCCCTCCAATGGTGTCGCAGGGACGAACGTCGTGACGAATGTCATCGGCGCCCGGTGGAAGCCCGGGGGGCACTTCGAAGTAGGCTTTGGTTGGGAGTACGCCCTGACCCCGTATAGCGACATCATCAAGAACCGCATCTACACCGACCTGATACTGCGGTATTAGTGGTTGTTTGAGTCGGTGGATTCCGTCATCGAGAGGCGGGCGTCCTCACCCCAGGGACGCTCGCCTCGATCTTTTTCCGCCGTCCTCAAGTACGCGCCTGCCACCGCTTGACACGTTGCAGCGTCCCGGTATTATTCAACCAAAAGGTTGAAGAATAAACCGATGGTAACGCGGGCAACGCGACAACTTGATCTGACATTCCTTGCGCTTGCGGATCCGACACGCCGCGCCATTCTAGAGCGACTAGCCCAGGGCGAAGCGCGCGTGACCGACGTCGCGCAGCCGTTTGCCATGTCTTTGAACGCCGTCTCGAAGCATATTCGGATCCTGGAACGGGCGGGCCTCGTCTGCCGGCGCCGAATCGGCCGCGAACACATGCTCTCGCTCGATCTGGCGCCGCTCGCCAGGCCTGCCGATTGGATCGCCACGCAACGAGCGTTCTGGACGACACGCTTGGCGGCCCTGGATCGACTGCTAGAACAGCGCAACCCCGGTTCAGGCACGGCCCGCCACCCTGTAAATAGATCACTGCAGAAATCGGAACGTTCGCCATGACGCAGCCGACCGTCAAAGTGCAAGTCACTCAGCGCTACCAGGCTTCGGCCGACGATGTTTTCGCGGCCTGGCTTGATCCTGCGATTTTGGGGCGCTGGATGTTCGGCCCCGAGG
>CAMFLN010000741.1 GCA_945957305.1 uncultured Planctomycetaceae bacterium
GGTGTCGGCGTGCCGTCGAAATGCGAGCCGACGCCGAATGCCATATGATCGTGCCAGCCGTGAAAATGCCCCGCGAAACGCAGCACCTTCGACCGCCCGGTGTAGGCACGTGCCAGCCGCAGGGCCAACAGGGTGGCCTCGGTGCCAGAATTCGTAAAGCGGACCATTTCGGCCGACGGCACCAACTGTTGCACCAGTTCGCCCCAGCGGATCTCCAACTCGTGTCCCGATCCGTAGTGTGTTCCGCGGGGGGCCTGCTTTTCGATCGCGGCCACGACCGCCGGATGGCTGTGGCCGAGCAGCAACGCCCCATGTCCGCCCGAGTAGTCGACATACTCATTGCCGTCGACGTCCCACTTCCGGCTGCCCAAGGCGCGATCGACATAAATCGGATACGGCTCGAGGAACCGTCCGTCATGCGTCACGCCACTGGGGAACACCCGGCTGGCGCGTTCATACAATCGCGCCGAATTGGCCGTGCGGCGGCGATACGCTTCAATCAGCGGAGAAGATATTGGGCTCATCCTGAAATTTCGTCAAACAAGCTACGGAGGAGTGATTACCGGCGAAGGTCAGCCCCTACTGTAACGGTCGCACACTGCGGTTGTCACGTCGGCGGAGCCGGTTCCTTCAGCAATTCGCGGTAATGCATGAGCAGCTGCTCGGCCGATTTCTGGGCCGAGAAGCGTTGCACGATCTCCTCCCGCGCACGCCGCCCGTACGACGCGCTCAATGATGCATCCTGCAGAAGCTTCTCGATTGCCGTCCCTAGTGCCGCGGCGTCATCGGGCGGGACGATCTCGGCGGCGCCCTCGGGCAGAATCTCACGCGTTCCGCCGACCGAGGTCGCCACGATCGGGACCCCGGCCGCCGCTGCTTCGAGCAAGACGCGCCCCAGCGGCTCTTGCCGCGCCGGATGGACCAGCATCGTCAACTCCGCGAGTATCGCGGGTATTTCGGGCCGCACGCCCAGAAAGTGCGCGCGCCCCCCCAATGCACCGCTCGCAAATCTCTCGCGAATTCGTTTCTCGTGTTCATGCGCTTCTGGCTTGTCCGAATATCTTTCTCCGACCAGCACGTAATGCAGCTGCGGGTAACGCGCGGCCAAACCGGTGGCGGCCTCGGCAAGCACGTCGTGCCCTTTGCGCAGCACCAGTTGACCCACCGTGCCCACAAGCAACGCATCTGGCGGGATTCCAAGTTCGCGATGGAGCCAGCCGGACCGTGGGACCGGATGAAAGCGCTGGAGATCGACTCCGTTGTAAACGACGAATGTCTTGTCCGCGTGCAGGCCTTGCACCACGTGGAAATCACGCGTGGCCTGCGACACCGCCAGCAAACGCCGCTGTTGATTGAGATCAGCAATGGCCTGACGGCTCAAACTAATGATGTCGCGCAAATGCGACACGCTGGGTATGCCCGCGCTTGCGGTCACGGGACCGGCTAAACGCCCCATCGACAAGCTGTTGGCATGCACGAGGTCAGGCTGGAAGTTTGTTAGTACTTCGCGGAGTTGTGCGCGGAGGGCCTCCTGGGGCAGCCGGCGACCTGTGTTGTCGTGCATCGGCAGCGGCACGATAGGGATCGCGAGCGCGGCCAGCCTCTCGCACAACGGACCGTGTGCCGGAGCGACGGCCTGGAAAGAGCAACCATGTTCCGCCAAGAGCGGCAGCAGCGTGAGTAGTGAATGCTCGCCGCCATTGAGCGTGGGATACTCGAACAGTAAGAGGACGCGCGGCATGGTAGCGCGACCTGCGCCAGAGAACGAAATCGAAAGGCCTCGTCGCGTGGAACTACAGCAAGCCGTAACCGGCCAGCGTCGAGCGCAGCTTCGCTTCCTCGGCCGCGTTCAAGGGGGTCATCGGCAAGCGCAGCTCGCCTGTGTCGCGCCCCAGCAGGCGCATGGCGACTTTGATGGGAATGGGATTGGTCGCCAACCCCAGCATGTCGCGACAGAGCGGGAACAGTTTCTTGTGCCAGCGTTGCGCTTCGGCCCACTGCCCGGATTCATAGGCTCGCAGCAGAGAATTCATGTCGCCGGGAATGATATTACCCGCTACCGAGATAACGCCTCGCGCGCCGATCGATAATAGTGGCAGCGTCAGGCTGTCGTCGCCGCTGAGCACGGTCAGGTTCGTAAGCGCCAGGATCTGCGACGCCTGGTCCATCGAGCCGGTGGCCTCTTTGACCATCGTGATATTCTTCAACTCGGCCATGCGAGCGATCGTCTCGGGCTCGATGTTCTTGCCCGTGCGCCCGGGAATGTTGTAGACGCAGATGGGCAAATCCGTGGCTTCGGCCAACGCCTTGAAATGTTGGTAAAAGCCTTCCTGCGTCGGCTTGTTGTAATATGGGGCCACCACGAGTGCGGCGTCAGCCCCGGCCTTGGCGGCGTGTTTGGTCAGTCGTAGCGCCTCGCGCGTGCTGTTCGAACCGGTGCCCGCCATGACCTTGATGCGTCCGGCCGCGATCTGCACGACCTCGCTGATCATGCGATCGTGCTCGTCGTGCGAGAGTGTCGGCGATTCACCCGTCGTGCCGACGGGGCACAGGCATTTCGTGCCGCCGGCGATCTGGAAATCGATCTGAGTTCGCAGCGCGGCGAAATCGATTTCGCCATTCTTAAACGGCGTGGTGATCGCTACCGACAGGCCTGCAAAGGCTTCACCTTTGGTCGTCATATTCACTTTCGCGGCTGCGGCCGCATCGTTTTTGGCGTGATATCGCACCCAGGAACGGCCCGCGCATCATAGAGCAGGACATTTTTCATGCAAAGGGGGGACCGCCGAAGCCCTGATGCCCGGCCGGTTTCGGGACGTGGACCATCAACCGGCTACGAGTTGTTTCATCTCGCGCACGGCGGCTTGAAAGCCGACCATGATCGCCCTGGCCACGATGCTATGGCCAATATTCAATTCGCACATCTTTTCCAGTCGGGCGATGGGGAGCACATTGCGATAAGTCAGGCCATGCCCGGCGTGCAGTGTCATATTCTGATCAACGATCGCCCGCGCCGCGGCAGCCAACTTGGCCAGTTGTGTCTCTTGTTCGGGAC
>CAMFLN010000742.1 GCA_945957305.1 uncultured Planctomycetaceae bacterium
ACTTATTCCTGAGTATTCTCGACGAGGTGCGCCGCGTCGGCTACCGCCGTGACGCGATCGTGCTCGTGGTCTCCAACCCGGTCGACGTGCTCACGTACCTGGCGGCCGATCGACTCGACTTGCCGACCTCGCAAGTGATCGGATTGGGAACGCAGCTCGACACGATTCGTTTTCGCAGCTTGATCGCCACCGCTTTGCATGCCGCGCCGACGCAAGTTTCGGCCGTGATCCTGGGCGAGCATGGCGACAGCATGGTGCCGATCTGGTCGTGCGCCACGGCAGCCGGGTTGCCGCTGGACAAATTTCCCGGCTGGACGCCACATCTGGCCAACGAGCTGTTCACCCGCACGCGCGGTTCAGGCGCCGAAGTGATCAAGAAGAAGGGGGGCGCCGGTTTCGCGGTCGGCATCGCCATTCAAGAAGTCATCGAAACCATCGCGCTCGACCGCCAGCGCGTGCTGCCGGTTTCCAGCGTCCAGCAAGGCTGCTATGGCATTCGCGATGTGGCCTTATCGGTGCCCACGGTCGTCGGGCGCTCGGGCGTGGTCGATCGATTGGAAATCGAGCTGTGGCCGAAGGAATTGCAAGCCCTGCGGAAGAGCGGACAGGTGTTGCGCGAAACGGTCGACACCGTCCTAGGTCGCGTCGGGGCCAGCCGCTAACTGCTGCCGAGATTGCCATGCAAAAATCATTGGACCAAAAGCTCGCCGCCATCCACGCCGATCCCTCGGGCGCGCGCGATTTCATCATCGCCGACGCCAAGGACGCCGACATGGCCTTTGGCATCGGCGCGCCGGGGCAATCGCCCGAGATGCATGCCGGAGAAGTGCGCTTTCGCACGCTGGCTGAGTATCGCGAGCAGATGCGGCAGATCGTCCGCCAGGGGCATATCGACATCATGCTTATGTCGGCCAGCAGCAACGACGTGCTGACGATCCAGGAAGGACTGTTCGAAAACAGCCATGTGACCCCGGCCGCGCGGGCCAACGATACCACGGACATTTTCGTGCTGCGCGGGAACAAGTACATCCAGGAACCATCACGACCGTTCCGCACGGCCGCGATCGACCACATTCAGTGTGGCCACGTTGATTGCGAACCGGGCGAACGCGGTCGCGGCGCGAACCTGGGACTGTACAGCATCACGTTCAACAATCGGCTCGATCAGGATCTTGCGGCGCTCGAAGAATACCGCCGCTTCCGGCTCGAAGCCGAGAGCAAGGGCTTTCGCCACTTCCTCGAAGTCTTCGACCCGAACGCGCCGGTCGGCCTCGACGGCGCCGAATTGCCCCGCTTCATCAACGATTCAATCGCCCGCACACTGGCCGGCGTGGCCCAGGCCGGGCGGCCTGTGTTCCTGAAGGTCGTCTACCACGGTCCGCGCGCGATGGAAGAGCTGGTCGCGTACGATCCCCACCTGGTCGTCGGCATTCTCGGCGGCGGGGCGGGTACGACCTACGACGCCTTCAAGCTCATCGCCGAAGCCCAAAAGTACGGTGCACGCGTCGCGCTGTTCGGTCGCAAGATTAACCAGGCCGAGAATCAATTGGCTTTCGTCGAGTTCCTAAGGCTGATCGTCGACCGCTTGATCAGTCCCGAGGATGCCGTGCGGGCTTATCACGGTGTACTGGAAAGACTGCGCATCAAACCGCAGCGCAGTTTGGAAGACGATTTGCAACTGCGCACCGCGGTCATGAGCTATGGCGGCGGGTCGACCGTCACCGTGCCGGCCGGCATGCCGAGTGGTGCGCAATCGGCGACGGCCGCTTCGGGCGAAAAGAAAAAAGGAGACTGCGGCTGTGGCTGCGGTGGCAAGAAAAAGGCGGCCAGCGAGCCGGCCAAGTGTGGCTGCAAGGAGGCCGCGAAGCCCAGTCCTGCAATCGGCGAACCCGATTTCGCCCACATGACTCCGGCCGAAAAGCTGGCCTATAACCAGCGCGAGCGGGATCGCATCTTCGGCTGAGTTCCGCCCATCGCCGCGAATTCGGCGGTGTCAGGGACTTTAGCGCCCGACGCTGTGTTCGATATCCTGAGCCGTCGAACTCAAACCCGCGCGCAGGGCAGGCGTTTCGTTCAATCGCGCGGCCGATGCACTTTTGTGGCTGGGCACATGGTCGCGCATCGTCGGACGGCCATCAACGTCGTAGTTCTTGCACCCGGGCAGGGACAACACAAGTCCGCCGACGAGGCTATACAGCGCCAGCAGGGTTCGCCCGCCCCAAGTCATCGACATCTTCATTACTATTGGGCCCTTGATTGCTGCCGATCGGTGGGGCGGAGTCTGGCAAAACCGGGATTCCGGGTCCAGTCCAGATCAGTTCCCGGCCACGTCATGATGAGCGGCGAGCCGGCCCCTGCCGATCGCCCCGATGAAGGCCCGCTGGCCGTTATACTGCCCTCTGGTTTGTGAATACTGACCGAGTACTCGACGAATCGCGCCCCCTCTTCTACGATAGCGTTGCTTCGACAGCACACGCGCATCGCAATTCAGGAGCCCGCTGTGAGGACCCCCATGGATGTCGATCAAGCCGAGCAACTTCGCGCCCGGAAAACGCAAATTCGCGAGCAGGCCCACGCCAATCGCAAGGCCCAGCCCGACAAAGAAGTGCTCAGCGAAAAGATTGTGCGCGACTTCATGAAGTTGCCCGAGTACGCGAAGGCCGGCACGGTCATGTTTTATGTGGACGTCCGCACCGAAGTGCGCACGCGGCAATCCTTGCCCGACGCATTGACGCACGGCAAGCGCATCGTGGTGCCATACTGTGTCGACGGCGAGTTGGAGCTGTTCTTGCTGGAGAACATGGACGAGTTGTCGATCGGCATGTACAAGATTCTCGAACCGAAGCCGGAGCTGCGCGAATTGCCCGAGAAGCGGGTGCCGGTCGAGGAACTCGATCTGGTCATGGTGCCAGGCGTGGCCTTTGACCGTCGTGGCGCTCGCATGGGACACGGGATGGGCTATTACGACAAGCTGCTCGAACACGCCCGGCCCGATGCGCCGCTCGTGGCCTTGGCCTTCGAGTGCCAGTTGTTTCCCGAGATCCCCACTC
>CAMFLN010000743.1 GCA_945957305.1 uncultured Planctomycetaceae bacterium
GTCATCGACCAGACGAATCCGGCGACAAGTGCAGCCAGCACGAACTTCTTTACATTGCCGAGAAACATAACTTGTTTGCTCCCTTGGATAACCGAGATCTACAGACTCTGTTTTCCCCCACGAACATACCAACACTAGCACGCAATTCAAGCAACATGCGTAGTTTTTTTTGATCAAAGAGACTGGTTAAAGCGCGAAGAATTTTCCGTCGATAACGTATCGAATTTTCACAATGCGTAAATTCGGAGGATTGGAGGCGTATGCCGTGACAAGTCGTCGCTCTGCAGCTGCTCTGGCCCGAAAAGCCGCGCAACTCCTACAATCCGCAGCCTTGTCGCCCGAGCACCGAAATCGTGGCGCGCCGTGGCTCTCTGTCGGAGCGGACAAATGTTGCCGAGTGCTTGGGCCCAGCGCATGCCATGGGGATTGCTGCTCGCGGCCCTGGGACTATTGACGCTGGGCTGGTTCGGAATTGCACGGAGTGAACAACTCGTCGATGGCGATGGCCACTATGCCTGGCAACAGGTGCAGTGGTCGATTCTTGCCGGTTGTGCGGTCTGGACCGCCATGCTTCCCAGCTACCGCCACATCAGCCGCTACAGCTACGTCCTCTTCTTGTGCACGGTCGCCTTACTCATCGCCGTGTACTTCTTTCCGCCCATACACGGCGCGCATCGTTGGTTGCGCTTGGGACGCGTCGGCCTGCAACCGTCGGAATTTGCCAAGATCGCTTACGTGCTGGCCGTCGCCAAGTATTTGATGCACCGGCAGAACTATCGCCAGTTTCGCGGCCTGCTCATTCCGCTAGTGTTGACGCTGTTACCAGTGATTTTAGTGCTGCGCGAGCCTGACCTGGGGACCTCTCTAGTCTTTCTGCCGGTTTTGTTCACGATGCTTTACGCGGCGGGTGCGCGAAAAACCGATCTGGCGGCCCTCATGGCCTGCGGGTTGCTCATGCTTCCCGTCCTCTGGACCCAGATGAGCGCCGAGCAAAAATCGCGCGTCACGGCGCTCTTCGATCAGACCGGCCCAGGCAAGGCTCCCAGCGATGACGGATACCACCTCTACCAGTCGAAGCAAATGCTGGCACTAGGGGGAATGTGGGGAAGCCTCGTGGCTGGTGACGCCGTGAAAGATCCGGCCGTGTACCAATTGCCCGAGGATCATACCGACTTTATCTTCGTCGTCTTGATCGAAAGACTGGGTTGGAGCGGCGCGCTGGCGGTGTTGCTGCTGGAGCTGTTGTTGGTCGCGCGAGCGTTGGCGATTGCCGAGGCCACGCGCGAGCCGTTCGGGCGACTCACGGCAATCGGCCTGGCCACGTTGATCGGTGTGCAGACGTTGATCAACACGGCGATGACCATCGGCTTGCTGCCGGTGACAGGACTGTCGCTGCCGCTGGTGAGCTATGGTGGATCAGGACTTTTGGTCCATGGGCTGTCGCTAGGCCTGTTGGTCAACATTGCGCTGCGGCCTGGTTTCGAAGTCAGCGCGACTCCGTTCCGCTTTGTCGAGCGCACGCCGAAGGTGCGGGCAAGCCTGTAACACTCCTCCTGCGAGCCAAGACGCATTCCGCGCGGCGCGCAGATTTTGCGCGTGCTTTTCCAGCAACGGTCACGGTAGAATCCTGGGCAATCACGCCTGGGGGAGGCGGGGTAGCCCTTCTGGTATTTGCGTGATGCATTTCGGGGAGCACGCGAATGAATATCACACGCCGCACGCAATCTTTTCGGACCGTGGCATTGTCGCGTTGCATGAGTGCAATCTTGCTGGTGATGGTCTGCCGAACCGTCGCTCGCGCCCAATATGTCGACTGGGTGCGTCAGTTGGGCACCACAGGGGCCGACGGCTTTTGGGGCGTGTCGACCGATGCCACGGGGATTATCTACGCCGTGGGAGATACTGCTGGCTCATTGTTCGCGGCACAGATGGGATTGGGGGACGCGATCGTTGCCAGGTATGATTCGTCGGGCAATCTGCTGGGAGGTTTTCAAGACGGCACGAACACGTCCGACCGTTTCACAGTAGCCGCTGGTGATGGCGCGGGAGGCGTATACGTCGGCGGCTATACCAGCACGGGGACATTCGGACCGCCCGCCGTCGGTACCGGCGACAACGTGTTTGGTTACATCAGTTCTGCGAATGCCTGGACGTGGCTGCAGCAAAGCGCCACCAATAGCGTGACCGCGGGCGGCGGATCGAACACCGGAACTTTGGTCACATCGGGTTCTGTGTTCAGTGCCGTTGCCGGCCCTTATTCGGGAGGCGGCGACGCGCTGCTGCAAGTGCGCAACAGCGTGGGGAGCGTTGTCACCCAGGCACAATTTGGCACCGCCGGTTACGAAATTGGCAACGCCGCGGCGGTCGATCCCTTTGGCAACTATGTCGTTGCCGGAACAACGACCGGCGCCTTGTCCGGACCCAATGCTGGCGGCGCCGACGCCTTCGTCGCGAAGTTTGACGCGTCGGGAAATCCTCTATGGGTCAAGCAGATTGGTTCCCCCGCAACGGATGCTGCGACGTCGGTGACGACGGATGCGTCAGGAAACGTCTATGTCGTGGGCATCACCGACGGCGCGATCGGCGGGCCGAATGCCGGGTCATCTGATGATTTCATTGTCAAATATGATTCGTCGGGCAACTTGATTTGGACCAAGCAATTCGGCACTGCCGCGCCCGAAGGCAATCCCCTCGTCGCGAACTTTATGGGAGCCGTGTGGCTGGCGACGTCGACCTATGGCAACCTCTTTGGACCGAACGCCGGGAATCTGGACGTAGCGGCCGTCCGACTGGACGTCATCAACGGCAACACCCTGTGGTCCACGCAAATCGGCACGGCGCTGGCAGAGAATGCGCTGGCGATCGATATGGACCAATCGCTCGGACGCCTCTACATCGCGGGGATCACCAACGGCAGCTTTGGCGGCCCGCATATAGGCTCCGATGATGCCATGTTGATCGCGATCAACGCCGTGCCGCAAGTGCCCGAGCCGGCGACGATCGGGCTGATGGCGTTGGCGGGTGTTGCCTTGTTGATT
>CAMFLN010000744.1 GCA_945957305.1 uncultured Planctomycetaceae bacterium
ACATTATCCTTTGCCCTGAACCCACGTACTTCGTCTTCTTGGGCATCCTGCAAAACATTGGCGTCCGGGCCGTCGGCGTGGCAGCCGATCAGCAGGGGCTGATCCCCGAGGCTTTGGAAGAAGAGCTGGCCCGGCTCGATGCTTCTGGAGAATTGGGTCGCGTGAAGGCGTTGTACGTCGTGTCGTACTTCGACAATCCAAGCACTGTGACGCTGGCCGAGGATCGCCGTGGTCCGGTCGTCGAGATCATCAAACGCTGGTCGCAGCGCGGGACAATTCGCATCATCGAGGACGCCGCTTACCGCGAATTGCGTTATGAAGGCGACAACCTGCCCAGCCTTCGCTCGTACGATGTTGAAGGAGACACGGTCATTTTGACCGAGACGTTTTCCAAGTCCTATTCGCCAGGCTTGCGAGTCGGCTGGGGGTTCCTGCCCCGCGATCTCATCGAGCCCGTGGCCCAGCAGAAGGGCAACATCGACTTCGGCGCGCCGAACTTCAGTCAGCACGTGATGACGGCGGTGATCGACCGCGGACTTTTGCGTCCCCACGTCGAAAAGCTGCGTGACCACTACCGCGCTAAGCTGCAGGCAACCCTGGCGGCGTGCGACGAGTTTCTGACGCCCCTCTCGGGCATTTCGTGGGATCGTCCCACGGGGGGCATCTATGTCTGGCTGCGGCTCCCCGAGGGGTTGGAGGCCGGCCCTGGCGGGTCCTTGTTCGATTATGCGGTCGAAGAAGGGGTGCTCTATGTGCCGGGGGAATATTTCTATCCCGACCCGCAGCGCAACGCCGGACTGAACACGATTCGGCTCTGCTACGCAGTGCAATCGAACGAGCGTGTTCACCGCGGGATAGAGGCCCTCGCCCGAGCAATTCGCCGCGCCCAGGGCTAACGCTGCGGCGAAATCCACCTTGGTGAATCAAGGCTCGGTTCGTATCCTGTGCGACCGTCCCCGGCTGTGGCTGCGCTCGCAATGCTAGCACATCGTGCTACGCGAGCGGTTGCCGCTGGATCCCGTGCACGAACTCGTCTCGCGCGCCCGAGCCACCGATGAAAATCGTCGATCGTTACCTGCTCCGTCAGTTCGTGCACGTGTTCATCATTTGCTTTATCAGCCTGACCGGCCTATACGTCGTCCTCGACGCGTTCAGCCATCTCGACGATTTCATGCGCTACTCCGAAAAGCAGGGAAGCCTGCTCGGCGTGCTGTCGGGGTATTACTTCTATAAGTCGATCGGTTTCTTCGAACGTCTTAGCGGCGTCATCTCGTTGATCGCGGCTATGTTCACCGTGACCTGGATTCAGCGCCATAACGAGCTGACAGCACTGATGGCCGCCGGCATCTCGCGGGTGCGCGTGGTCAAGCCGGTCATATCGGCGTGCGTCGCACTGGCATTGCTGACGGCCGTGGGGCGAGAGATGGTGATTCCTCGGATGCGGCAGGAATTGAGTCGCGATGCGCGCGATCTGCTGGGAGACCAGGCCCAGCAGTTCCGACCGCGGCATGACAACCAGACCAACATCCTGTTGCGCGGCAACCAACTGTTCGCCAATGAACGACGGATTGATACGGCCAGCTTCTTGCTGCCGCCCGAATTCAGCGTGTGGGGAACGCAGCTCACGGCAGTGAATGCCTACTACAAGCCGCCGGAAAATGGCCGGCCCGGCGGTTACCTGATGACCGGCGTCACCGAGCCGCGCGCCATCGCCGAGAAGCAATCCTTGATCGTCGGACAACAGCAGGTCGTGATCACGCCGCGCGACGCCGACTGGCTCAAGCCGGAAGAGTGCTTCGTGGTCAGCGACGTTACTTTCGAGCAGTTGCGGGGAGGGCAGCAATGGCGGCAATACTCCTCGGTCGCCGAACTGGTCGAGGGACTGAAGAACCCCAGCCTCGATTTCGGCGCCGATGTGCGCGTGGCTGTTCACGTGCGTGTTGTGCAACCGATGCTGGACGTGACGCTGTTGTTCCTGGGCTTGCCACTGGTCCTCGCGCGGGAAAGCCGCAACATGTTTTTGTCGATCGGCATGTGCGTGGGCGTGGTGAGCATTTACTCGCTGACAGTCTTGTCGTGCCAATACCTGGGCACCATCTACATGCTCAGCCCCTCGCTGGCCGCTTGGCTTCCGCTGATGGTCTACGTTCCCATCGCGGTGGCGATGTTCGAACGCGTCCGCCGTTCCTAGGATGTCCGACGCGCGGCGAGCAACCGCAGGAGTCGCGGTGCTGCCCGCTCGGCGCTGGCCCTAGGTACCAGCGGGCATGAGTTGGGGCGTGCCAGCCGGTGAATGCTGTGGAGATTCTCCGCGGCACTTCCTATCCTGACGGCTGACACGCTCACTTCTCGCGGAGAGTTGGCATGACCAACGAAGATTCCATCCCCTGGGTCGAAGGGCTGACGATCGGCCAGGCTCTCGTACGCACGTCGCGCGCTTTTCCCGATCGCGACGCGCTGGTGTTTCCGTCGTTAGGTCGGCGCTGGAGCTTCGCCCAGTTGCTGGCCGAGATCGACCGGGCGGCGCGGGGACTCGTCGCGCTGGGAGTAAAGCGCGGCGAGCATGTCGCGATCTGGGCGACCAACGTCCCGGAGTGGGTCATCCTGCAATTTGCCACCGCGCGGATCGGCGCCGTGCTGGTGACGATCAATCCGGCCTATCGTCCTTTCGAGCTGGAATACGTGCTGCGGCAGAGCGATGCCGTGGCCTTATTCCTGGTAGATCGCTTCAAGACCTCGGATTATTTCGCGATGCTGGCCGAGGTCTGTCCCGAATTGGCCGCTGCGCCGCCGGGCAGCCTGCACAGCGAGCGCTTTCCGCGCTTGCGCAATGTCGTCGCCCTTAAAGGTGCCACGCCGCCAGGCGCAATCAGCTGGAACGACATGCTCGCGCAGGCCGACGCGTCGGTCGACCTGGTGCTGCTGGGCGAACAACTCTCCCCAGAAGATCCGATCAATATCCAGTACACGTCCGGCACCACGGGTTTTCCCAAGGCCGCGACGCTGAGCCATCGCAACCTGCTCTACAACGC
>CAMFLN010000745.1 GCA_945957305.1 uncultured Planctomycetaceae bacterium
GACCACAACAGGCCGCGCGTCACGAGGTCGAGGTAACGCGGATCGGCCACCGTGTCGTTGTTATGTCCCAAGGTCGTGGCAAAAACCTTGGTCTTCTCGCGATAGGTATTCGTCCACGCGACGATCGCCTCGGCGTTGGTAACCTTCCCTTCGCGATTCTTCAGTTGCTGTTCGCCGCGGGCCAGAATGCGTCCGGTCGGCAGCAAGCTGCCGGTGATGTTGTTGTACAACTCTTCGTTGATCGTGGTCCAATGGTCGAGCCCGTGCAGGATCGGACTGTCGCGGTCGATCAGGGTCACGGCGATAGGCAATTGCGGTCCATGTCCGGTCGATTGCAGTCCGGTGAACTCGAACCACGGCGTGACTTCCTTGGGATAACCTGCACTGCGGTAACAATGCATACCGCAATGCAAAACGACGGCCGGCAACCCTTCACGGTGCGGGCGCAAGATTCGGTCAATCACGGCCAGGTCCTTGACGTCCGATGAGCATTCGTCATGCACCACGACGTCGAAGCCGGTGGCCCAGTCCGGATTTTCGTAAACGGGGTTCATGTGTGTGGTCGTCTTGTCAGGATCATAGGCCACGGTCCAGACGACGTTCGCGCGAGCCGAGATACCCTCGGTCAAAAGGTCTTTTTGCTTCTCGTAATCGTGGCAGCAACCGCCAATCACGAGCAGGGCACGAATCGGTTTCGTCTCTTGGGCCGGGGCAGTTGTCGAAGAAAGAACGGCGACCAGAATCGCCAGGCAGGTCACCGCCGTGAATCGAATACGAGACATGCAAGGAGCTCCGGATACGTGTAGCAAACGCCTGCGATCATGGCCTACCGCGCGGCCCTTGGCAAGCGCCCTGGTGCCAACTTGCGAATTACGCCACCAGAGGGCAGACTGAGGCCGTCGATCTTCGCACCCTGCTCATTTCGCTGAGAACATCCCATGTGCCGCTTCCGCACAATCAGTTGCCTGATTTTGCTGCCGCTCTTAACGCTCGGCGTGCGCGCTGCCGCGGGCGAAAGTCCCGCGTGGCACAAGGAGAGTGTGGTCTACAAAACAGTCGGCAAGACCAACATCGAGCTGGACGTCTATCGTCGCAATGGCGATCAGCCGCGTCCGTGCGTCGTGTGGATCCACGGCGGCGCTCTGATCATGGGCAACCGACACGGCGTGCCCGGCGACATCCGTAAACTGTGCAAAGCGCAGAATTACGTGTTGGTGTCGCTCGATTACCGCCTGGCTCCCGAGGTCAAGCTGCCTGCGATCATCGAAGACATCCAGGACGCGTTCCGCTGGCTGCATCGTGATGGGGTGACCAATTATCACATCGCGCCAAAGAAAATCCTGGTCGCCGGGGGCTCGGCGGGCGGTTATCTCACGCTTATGACTGGCATCTGCGTGGAGCCGAAACCGAAGGCATTGTTGTCGTACTACGGTTACGGCGACATCGACGCGGATTGGTACGTCAAGCCATCGGCGCACTATCGCCAGCAGCCGTTGGTGACGAAGGAAGAAGCGTACAGCGTCGTCGGCGGTGAGCCGATCACAGGCGAAGAAGGCCGCGACCGCTTCAAGTTCTATCTCTATCTGCGGCAGAATGGACTCTGGACAATCGAGGTCGCCGGCTTCGATCCCAAGACCGAGACGGCCAAGATCGATCCCTATTGCCCGGTGCGCAATGTGACTCCGCAATATCCTCCGACCATGCTCCTGCACGGTACGGCCGATACCGACGTGGATTACAAGGAAGCAGTCGATATGGCCGCGGCGCTCGCCCGCGCAGGGGTCAAGCATGAGCTGATTTCGCTGGAAAACGGGGGCCACGGTTTCGGCGGCGCCGATCCAAAAGTGATTGCCGACGCCAACGCCCGCGCGATGCAGTTTATCCGTCAGCAATTGGACTGAAGCTATCGATCGAGGCGATGCGAAGGACTAGCTTGGGTCAGCTTCAAGCTTGATCTCGACGGTTTGGTCCTCCCCTTCCGCAAGCTTGAATTGCCGTGTTACCGGCTTCTTTTCCGGTGCTTCGATCGTGACGGTGAAGGGCATCTCGGGTTGCAAGAAGACCGTGCGCCAGCGACCTTTGCCGATGGCAATGATTTCGGGCCGTATGAGTTGCTGCAGTGTTTGCTCGTCTGGGCCGTCGTAGGCCACTTTTGCTTTGCTGTTCGGCACTTCGCCGCCATCGTCATCTTGAACTGTCAGCCAGAGCAGCGGCGTACGTCGTTTCTGAACGTGAACAATTGCCGACTTCTCCGACAGATCGGGCAACTCGACCCGAGACGTGAACTGCCAGTCTGTCGCGTTACCGGTGCGCGTGCGAATCGCGATTCGTTCATCGCCGACAGGCGAAACCTTGACCCTGGTGAGATCGCGCGGGACCAAGGCCGCGATTTTGCCTTGTGCGTCGCCGCGCATGACGCGGCTCCAGCGTAGCCGACCGCGCCGCCCCTCGATCACGACGTCGCCCCCCGCCGCAGGTTGACCAGAACCGTCGACAAAGTCAATGTGGATGATTGCGTGAGGAACGGCACGAAAAACCAGCGGCGCGGGGGCTTGATCGGCAATGACCTCGAACGCAATCGGCTCGAAAACTCCGGCCGTTGGCAAGCTATAGGGCAACGCCAGCGACGCGGTTTCGTTTTGGCCGCTCAAGTGCGCCCCGTACTTACCAGGCAGCACCGGTTCGAGTTCGAAGAGACCATTGCTGGAAGTTTGCGCGGCGCGCGACGTCTGGCCGATCTGCCTGCCGTTTTGGTTCTCGCCTCCCCCTGTCATGTTGACCCACGCACCGGCGACCGGTTTCCCATTGGTGTCAACAACGCGTCCGCGTACCCGGATGCCCCGTTCGAGCCGCAGCTTTCCCAAATCGGCACCTGCTGTGATCGGCCACGACATCGCCGCGTGCTGGCCGGGGCGCACCGAGAGCACCCCCTGGCCGTCTTTCAAGATATTGGCCCGGAATCGCCCTTGCCCGTCAGTACGGACTTCGGTGGATGACGAGACGAACTGGCCGTCCGCGCTATAGAC
>CAMFLN010000746.1 GCA_945957305.1 uncultured Planctomycetaceae bacterium
TCGCTCGTATGCGCTCCCAACTCCGGCGGCGCCGTCGCCCGCCGCGGAGGTTCACCCTGATAATGAATCGGGCTTCCCAACAACGAGTAACTGCGATCTTGCGAGTCCACGGTCGGCAGAATCATCTCGCGCGCCGCAAACTGCGCGGAAGTCAGGGCTTCGTTCACCGTCAGCACTGGTCCGTGCGGGACGCCGATCGACGAGAGAAGCTCTTGCCAATGGTGCCGTGTGCGCTGGCGGACGAGCGGCCGCACCAGCGCCAGCATCTCGGCCCGATGCGCGACGCGACCGGCATTGAGTCGAAAACGCGGGTCCTGAGCCCAACCGGGATGTTCCGTCGCGATGCAGAATTTGCGCCATTGCTCGTCATTGCCCACGCCAATGACCAAAAAGCCGTCGGCCGTCTCGAACGATTCATAAGGGACGATCTGCGGATGAGCGTTCCCCCAACGCTCGGGCGTAGCCCCGGTCACGAGGGCGCTTTGCACCACATTGACCAGGCTCGCGAGCGTGCAATCGGCCAGCGCCAAATCGAAAGACATTCCCATCTTTCCGCGCTCACGTGCGAACAGTCCAGTCATGACGCTGATCGTCGCGTACAGGCCGGTGATAATGTCGCTGATGGCCACGCCGACTTTCAGGGGCGGCCCGTGGGGCTCGCCAGTGATCGACATCAGCCCTGTGCCCGCTTGCGTCACCAGGTCATATCCGGCCGCACTCGCCTGCGGCCCGGTGCGCCCGAAGCCCGAGATCGAGCAACTGACCAGTCGAGGGTTGAGCCGCTTGAGCTGATCCGGTTCTAAACCGAATTGCGCAAGCGCATCGGGAAGAAAGTTCTCGATGAGCACGTCGGCCGCACGTATCAACTCTTCGAGCACCGGGCGCGCGGCCGGGTTTTTCAGATCCAATGCCAGCGAACGCTTGCCACGGTTGCAGGACAGAAAATAGGCGCTCGGTCCGTCGCCGCCGAGAAACGGCGGACCCCAATGCCGGGTGTCGTCCCCTGCGCCCGGGCGCTCGACTTTGACGACGTCGGCGCCCAGGTCGGCCAGAATCTGGGTGCAAACCGGCCCAGCCAGGACTCGCGAAAGATCGAGAACTTTGACACCGGAAAGCGGATAACGAGGATCACTCATGGGCCGTGTCCCGCGATCGCCTGTTTGCTGTTAAGTCTTTCGCCACTTCACCTTTGCGCGCGGACGTGCAGAGCATGGTAACTACTTCCCAAGTGAGGTGTGGCAAGTATACTACTCTTGCCCGCCGCGGCCACCTCCGGGCGGCGCTGAATGATGGCCTCGTCTGGCCCGCGGGACACGCGGCACGAGCCTCTAGATTCACTGGCTACGACAATATTCTGGCGACGAACATGCCTAACGCCTTCGATCCGTATCGTGAAGCACTCGTGGTCGAGACCTCGACCATCTGGCCGGATGAATATGACACTTGGGAACCGGCCGAGCGTACGCTCGTCGCTCAGCGACTGCATGCCGAACCTCAGGCGGCCAGCGAAATGGACTACGTCCGTTTGCACACCGGTTTCTGCCGTCAGATCACAGTCACGCCGGCCGACGTCGCTCGTGTGAAGTAGGGCACGTGTGAAATAGTGAGTTTGTGACGTCGGGGCGAAGCGCGCTGGCCACAACTCCGAGCTTGCAGGCCGGTTGCCCGTTGAAATACTCGGCCTTCTTGGGGAGTACACCCGTGAGTCGCGCCATGACCGTGGTCGAAGTCCCCCTCGCCGAGCGCAAGTACACGATCGAGATCGGCACCGGCAATCTGCCCGAGGCGGGGCGCTTTGTCGACGAACGCCTGAGCCCCGCGCACGTCGTGCTGGTAACTGACGAAAACGTCGTCGAACCGCACGGTCAGGCCGTGGCCAACAGCCTGGCCGAGCATGCCGACGTCGATATCCTGGCTGTCGAGCCGGGCGAATCGACCAAGAGTATCGCGACCGCCGACGTGCTTTGGCAAAAACTGCTCGACGTCGGCGCGGACCGGCGCACCGCCGTGGTCGCAGTCGGTGGTGGAGTGGTGGGGGATCTCGCCGGCTTTGTGGCCGCGACGTTCGCTCGTGGTTTGCCGTTCGTGCAGATTCCGACCACGCTGTTGGCGCAGGTCGATAGCTCGGTCGGCGGCAAGGTGGGGGTCAACCTGCCGGGCGCGAAAAACATGGTCGGGGCGTTCTGGCAACCGCGCGGCGTGCTGATCGATACGGCGGTGCTCACCACTTTGCCCGGGCGTGAATATCGCGCTGGCCTGGCAGAGGTCGTGAAATACGGCGTGATCCTCGACGCGGATTTCTTTACGTACCTCGAAGACCATGCCGCGGAATTGTGCGAGCGCGATCACGAGGTATTGCGGCACATCGTGGCCCGTAGTTGCCAATTGAAGGCCGACGTCGTGGCCTCGGACGAGCGCGAGGAAACGGGGCTGCGAGCTGTATTGAACTATGGCCACACGTTTTGCCACGCCTTCGAGACGCTCACTGGCTATGGGCAGCTGTTGCACGGCGAAGCAGTCTCGATCGGCATGATGTGCGCCGCGCGACTGGCCGAGCGCCTGGGGCGCATTGATGCCACGTTCGTGGCGCGGCAACTCGCGCTGCTCACGGCCTTGGAACTGCCGACGCAGATGCCGCTGCTCGATGCGGATGAAGTGATTGCCGTGATGCGCCGCGACAAGAAAGCCGCCGAGGGGCGACTGCGGTTCGTGCTCCCCACGCGCCTGGGACACGTCGAACTGGTCGGCGGCGTGCCCGAGGCCCAGGTGCGCGATGCCCTGGCGAGCGGGTAATAGACGGTCGCCAGTAATCGGTAGACAGTAACTACCAGTCGGTAGTCAGCAAATCTTGTATTTGCGTCTTGTTGCCGTGGCTAAGACGATGCTTGCCATGATCAGCAGGCTTACAGTTGATGGTTCCGGCAGCCGCACCGAGACCCCTTCTGAGTAAGAGGCGTTCATCGTCGCCATGTCTTGCGGTGCAATGCCCATGTAGCCGATCAACGCAACGTCGTTGTCCAAGGT
>CAMFLN010000747.1 GCA_945957305.1 uncultured Planctomycetaceae bacterium
GAAGAGACCAGCTTTCGTACTGCGCGGCGAGCACCAGGAAGACCAGCACGACCGCCAGCAGGAAGGCATACATCGCGGTATTGCCCACACGCTTTTGCAGAAATGCCAACTCGGTCCATTCCGCGCGCATCGACGGGGCCAGGTTTTCGTGGGCGACTTCATGCAGCAAATCAATCGCTTCGCCCGAGCTGGTGCCGGGGCTGGCATCGGCATTAATGAACGAGGCCGAGTATAGGTTGTAGCGGACCAGCATCACCGGCCCGCTGACTTCGCGGATTTTGGTAAAGGCGGAAAACGGCACCATCTGCCCCTGCTTGCCGGGGACATAGAGGCGTTTCAGATCGTCGGGCTGCATACGGTACTTCGCGTCGGCCTGCACGTTGACCTGCCAGGTGCGGCCAAAGCGATTGAAATCATTGACGTACAGCGAGCCAAAATTGACCTGCAAGGTGTTGAAGACGTCCCCCATCGAGACGTCCATAGCCTTCACCGCGGCCCGATCGATGTCCAAGAATAGCCAGGTTGTGTTGGCGCGCACGCTGGTAAACAAGTCGCGCAAGCCTGGCGTTTCGTTGCCGGTGCGGACAATCTCGCTGCTGACCCCTTCGAGGGCGGGCAAACCCGTGTCGGCGCGGTCCTCAATCACGATCTTGAAACCGCCTGCCGTCCCCAGGCCGTCAATCGGCGGGGCGCCGAGAATATTGATTTCGCCATCGGTCACTTCGCGCTCGAAGATTTCGCGCAGCTCGGCCGCGATGCTGTCCGCGGTGCGTCCATGCTCGGCGCGCTCGTGAAATTCATCCAGCATGACGTACATCGAGCCGAAATTGGGGGCATTGGCGCCCAGCAGCAATGATTGCCCCGCGATGGCCACCGTATGGCTGACGCCCGGCAGTTCATCGGCCAGCTTCTCGACGGCCCGCATCGTTTCCTGCGTGCGTGCCAGTGACGAAGAGTCGGGCAAGCGCACGTTAACGATCAAGTACCCCTTGTCATGTTGCGGGATAAACCCCGTCGGGGTCCGCGCGAACATATCGTACGTCAGCACCATCAGCCCGCCGTAGAGCACCAGTACAACGATGCTGGTGCGTAGCATGAAGCCAACCGTGGCCACGTAACCGCCGGTGAGCAAGTTGAAGCCGCGGTTGAAAACGCGGAACACAAACAAGAGCGCAGCGTTGATCCATCCGGCGGTGAACCATGCGGCCAGGCCCCCGACAAGTCCGCCGATCCACGGCCAAGGGGAACCGAGCCCCGCCGGCAGATCGGCCAACACCAGGGGAATAAATTCCTGCAACCAGGGGGACAAATACTGGCTTCCCAGCCAAACGCCCACGATCGCCAGGCCGATGCGTGGCAATGCTTCGCCATGTCCCGAGGAACGCGGTCGCAGCAACAAGACCGCCAGCGCCGGGCTGAGCGTCAGCGAGTTGAACGCCGAGATGATCGTCGAGATGGCGATCGTGACGGCGAACTGCCTGAAGAACTGCCCGATGACGCCCGAGATGAACGCACACGGGATAAACACCGCAGTGAGCACCAGACCAACGGCGATCACCGGGCCGGCCACCTCCTGCATGGCTTGCACGGCGGCGTCGCGCGGGGACAGCCCCTCTTCGATGTGATGTTCGATGGCCTCGACAACCACGATGGCATCGTCGACCACGATGCCGATGGCCAGCACGAGTCCAAATAGCGTAAGGGTGTTCAGGCTAAAGCCGGCGGCGACCATCGCGGCAAAGGTTCCTACGATTGCCACGGGCACAGCCACGAGCGGGATAATCGCCGCCCGCCATCCTTGCAAGAACACCAAGACGACGATCGCCACCAGGATCACGGCATCGCGCAGCGCTAAGAAAACCTCGTTGACCGATTCTTTGATAAATGGGGTCGTGTCATAAACGATGGCGTAATCGACTCCTTCGGGAAAGCGCGCCTTGAGTTCCTCCATCTTGTCGCGCACTTGTTGGGCCGTTTCCAGCGCGTTCGAGCCGGGACGCTGATAAATCGACAGTGCGACCGACGGCTGGGTATCGAGCGTGCACACCTGGTCGTACGCCAGTGCTCCCAGTTCCGTCTTGGCGACGTCGCGCAAGCGGATCACGTGCCGCTCGGAGTCGGCGCGGAGGATCATGTCGCCGAATTCCTGCTCTTCGGCCAGGCGTCCCAACGTGGACATGGTGTATTGAAATACCTGCCCGGTGGGGGCCGGGGGCTGCCCGATCTGTCCGGCCGCCACCTGGGTGTTCTGCTGCTCGATCGCATGGACCACGTCGGCCGAGCTGAGGCCGCGCATGGCCATCTGCTGCGGATCGAGCCAGACACGCATGCTGTAGTCGCGCTGTCCAAGGAAGGAAATGGCCCCGACACCGGACAAACGTGACAATTCGTCGCGCAATTGAATGGTCGCGTAATTGCTCAAATACAGATTGTCGCGACTGTCGTCCGGCGAGAACAAGTTGACGATCATCAACACGCTGGGAGACTTTTTCTTCACGGTGACCCCGCGGCGCTTGACCAAGTCGGGCAGAATCGGCTCGGCCAGCGAGACGCGATTTTGCACCATGATCTGCGCCAGGTTCAGGTCAGTCCCTGGCTCGAACGTGACGGTCAGCACGTAGTTGCCATCGTTAGTGCACTGCGACGACAGGTACATCATGTTCTCGACGCCGTTGACCTGCTGCTCGATCGGCGCCGCAACCGTGTCCGCGACAACATTGGCGTTGGCGCCGGGATAGGTGGTCGAGACTTCGACCGTCGGGGGCGTGATCTCGGGGTATTGCGTTACCGGCAGCGCGAGGATGCCGATCGCCCCGGCGAGCGTGATGACCACCGAGAGCACGGTGGCGAAAATCGGCCGGTCGATGAAAAACTTGGAAAACATAAAGTCGCAGAGATCCGGTTAGCGGTAGCTCAAGTCGGTCCCGAGCTTCATTCCTAGGTGATTGTGTCTTTTGTTGGCCGCTGCGGAGAATTCTTGGTCAGCACAAGAGCTTCAGCGGGAATTGCCCCGTGTTG
>CAMFLN010000748.1 GCA_945957305.1 uncultured Planctomycetaceae bacterium
GCATTCTTAGGCTGTGCCGGGGGGCAGTCAATAAAAAAAGGCCGGCGACTGTCTGTCGCCGGCCCGATCGTAACGGTTTGCCAAAGTTTGCCGTCGCTGCTGGCAAGTGTCGTGTTCGGCCGGCTGGGACAGCATGTTAAGCACACTTCCACAGCCGGTCGAACGACTCCAACACTATTTCTTCAGGACCACAAACCGATTGCCCTGGGGGGTGCGCACCAGCAACAAAACGCCTCGTTCTGCCGATTCCCCAGCAGCCGCTTTTTGAAATTCCTCCACCGAGTTAACCGGCTGTTTGCCAACCTTCTTGATGAGCATGCCCTCGCTCAATCCCTGTTCTGCCGCAAGGCTATTGGGAGTGACGCCTGTGATCACCACGCCACTTTCAACGCCCTTATAGCCAAGTTGTTCAGCTTCGGCGCTGGACAGCGGGGCGACCTCGATCCCCAACTCTTCGTTAGCAACGCTTCGCGACGGTTTGGCCTCCTCCTCGGAGCCGCGGACATTACGAACTTCGTGCTGCGGCTCTTCGGGCATCGCTTGCACGCCAATCGACAACGTCATCGGCTTGCCATCGCGCAGGATTTTGACGTCTTGCTTGACCGTCAGCGGCGTTCGCTCGACCAGTTGCTGCAACTCGCCGGGGGTCCCAACATGCTTGCCCGCAAATTCGGTGATGACATCACCTTCTTGCAGGCCGGCTTTCGCAGCCGGGGAGTCATTCATGACTTCATTCACAAAGACGCCGTCGTGACGGTGGACGCCGAACTGCTCGGCCAGATCTCCGGCGACTTCGCCCACGATCACGCCTAGATAGGCACGCTTGACTTTGCCGCCATCGACGAGTTGGTTGGCAACCCATTTCGCCTGGTTGACGGGGATGGCAAAGCCCACGCCTTGAAAACCACCGCTGTTCGAAGCGATGGCGGTGTTGATCCCCACCACTTCGCCGTCGAGATCCACCAGCGGTCCTCCAGAGTTACCCGGATTGATCGCGGCGTCGGTCTGCAAATATTGCGTGCGTTGTCCCGTTCCGACCGTGCGTCCTTTGCCGCTGATGATCCCGGCGCTGACGGTCATTTCTTGATTGAAGGGATTACCGACGGCGAGGACCCAATCCCCGATATCGATCTTGTCCGAGTCGCCCAAAGTGGCCGCAGGCAAATTGCCGGCCCCCTTGATGCGCACGACCGCGAGATCGGTTTGCTTGTCGGTGCGGATGTCGGTGCCTTCGAACTCTCGACCATCGGCCAGGCGAACGGTAACCTCGGTCGCGCCTTCGACCACATGGTTGTTCGTCAAGATAATGCCCGACTTATCGATGATGACACCGGCGCCGACACCTGAGCGCCGTTCGGGCGCGGGCATCTGGAAATTGAAGGGCAGTCCGCGGTCTTTGAACAGGTCCTCATACGGCGTTCCCTTGAAGGGGTTCTCGCCGTGCGGGTTGCCATTCCCACGAACCTGGCGTGCGCGCACTTCCGAGGTAATCGTCACGACACTCGGAATGATGGCATCTGCAGCATTACGAAACGCATGCGACAACGCCTTGGCATAGCCGTGTTCTTTCACGTGCTGCGGCGTCTGAGTCACAGGGGGGGCTGCTTGGTCATCCGCCACTGATTGACTGTGCCACGCCGTCGCGCCGGCAACGACAGTAGCTGCCGTCAAGGCAACTGCCCACAGCCGAGCGGCAGGGCGTCGATGGGTATAACTCATACTCTCTCCTCCTTAAATGTTGGCCTACGTCCCAGAAACCGGCGTCGGGATCGACGCTCGTGCGGATCGGACAAGTGACGACCGGTATATTTGGGCTACGAATAACAACCGTCAGCGGTTCGCCTTGAGGGATGTTGCCGTCGCGCTCCCGCTCTTGCTACTCACAGTTAAAAGGGGGCGCGAATCCGAGTGCGCGTCATACCAAAGCGGGCCGAAATTGCCAAGCCAGATTGACAAAACTCTGTATGGCGGCTAGGGTTATGATGGTTCAGGTGGGCAGGATTTCCGGTTCGTAACCGTAGCGGGCGTGGGACCGCATGAGCGACATTGTCGAAACTGATCGTTCGCAGATTGCCGCTCGGTTAGAGCGCTGTCAGGAACGCATCAACTACCGTTTTCGCAATGTGTCCACTTTGCTGTCGGCCGTGACGCATGCATCGGGCGCGCAGCATCGCCTGGCCTCGAACGAGCGTCTGGAATTTCTCGGCGACGCGATTCTCGGGTGTGTGGTTTGCGAGATTCTCTACCACAACTACCCTGACTTGCTCGAAGGGGAACTCACCAAGATCAAGTCGGTCGTGGTCAGCCGGCAAACCTGCGCCAAGATCAGCGATGCCCTGCGGTTGGACGAGTTTCTCATCCTCGGCAAGGGGATGACCAGTCACGCGACAATCCCGCCTTCGCTGTTGTCCGACGTGTTCGAATCGCTGATCGCGGCGATTTATCTCGACGGCGGGGACGCCGCCGCTCGTAATTTCATCGAGACGCACCTCGGGCCCGAGATCGAGTTGGCTGCCTCGGGCGAGCACGGTTGCAACTATAAATCCCAGCTGCAACAGTTCGCCCAGCGCGAATTCGGCAATACGCCCACGTATCAGCTGCTCGACGAGAAGGGGCCGGACCACAGCAAGTGTTTCAAGATATCGGCTCAAATCGGACGCGATCGGTATCAGCCCGCCTGGGGCCGAAATAAAAAGGAAGCCGAGCAGCGCGCCGCGCGCAACGCGCTGAGCGAAATCAACGGCGACGAAATTCCTTTTCCCTCGGATTGATCCACCGCGCGGGGTGTCAGGGAGTGCCCGATGACGGTTCGTGCCGTGGCTTTGCTGTCCGGTGGTCTCGACAGCATGCTCGCGATTCGCATTCTGCAATTGCAGGGAATCGAAGTCGCAGCCCTGAATTTTCAGACGACATTCACGTGTTGCCAGGACCAGGCCGCCCGGGCTGCCGAAGAGCTGGGCGTCCAATTGTCGGTCGTCACCGAGCAGGACGACTACATCGAACTGGTGCGCAAACC
>CAMFLN010000749.1 GCA_945957305.1 uncultured Planctomycetaceae bacterium
CGAGGACACTGTGCCAGCTCGGCTGCAAGTTGCCGAGAGCGTGTGGCAGCGGCAGTACTACGGCTACAGCGGCACACAAGCGCAGGCTATCTTTTCCACGGGGCTGATGGTGTTTTCGCTGGTCATGATCCTGGCCGGCAGGTGGCAAGACCGCGTCGGCCCCCGCGTCGTCGCCACGACCGGCGGTTTGGTGCTGGCTGCTGGTTATGCATTTGCCGCGCTGGCCGGTCCCAGCTTTCCTGCTGTGCTGTTCGGCGTCGGTGTCATCGGGGGCATCGGCATCGGGCTCGGCTATGTTTGCCCCATCGCTGCCTGCGTCAAATGGTTTCCCGACCTGAAAGGTCTGATCACCGGGTTAGCCGTCGCCGGGTTCGGCGGCGGAGCGTATCTCTTCATCAAGCTCGCCGGAAATTGGGGCGGGCTGCTCGCCGCTGAAGGGGTCGGCAACACGTTTCTTGTTTATGCAGGCATTTTTGTCCTGTTCGTGACGATGGGGGCGTCCTTGTTGCGCAATCCTCCGCCGGGTTGGACACCCCCGGGCTGGACTCCGCCAGCCGCCGTCGCCGCCCGAGGCATCGCGTCTGGCAAGACGCAAGCCACCACCGTGGCGCCGGATTTCGTACAATCCGAGACTCTTCGCACACGTTCTTTCTGGATGCTCTGGCTGGCCTTCATGTTGGCCTCGGGCTGTGGGCTGATGGTCATCGGTTCGCTGAAGGATTTTGGCGTTCGCGAGGGGCGCCTGTCGGATTTCGAGGCCGAAGGCGCCCTGGGACTGCTGGCCCTGTTCAATGCGCTCGGCCGGATCACTTGGGGCTCGGTGTCACAGTGGCTCTCGCCGCGGCGCACCCTGGTGCTGATATCCCTGCTGCAAGCCGCGATGGTGCTGGCATTGGTGGAAATGGGGACGCAGGTCTGGACGCTCGAAGTGGCCGCCTGCTGGGTCGGCTTCCATTTTGGCGGCAACCTCGCGCTCTTCCCGCTGCTGACAGCCGAATACTATGGGACGCGTCACATGGGGGCGAACTACGGCCTGATGTTCACCGCCTACGGCGTCGGCGGCGTTGCCGGACCGATGCTGGCCGGCAGCATCTGGGACCTGCTGGGCTCGTACCGTTGGGCCTATGTTCCCGCGGCAGTCGCCTGTTTGCTGGCCATGGCATTGGCGCTGGCGGTTCGGCCACCCAAGGTCGAGCCGCGCACGGCAGTCTCCGTTTGAAGCGCCCGACGCTACGGTGGCGATGCTACTACTTGATGTCCCGCTCGCTCTGTTGCGGTGCGCTGGGTGGGCCGATGAAGACACGTCCCTTTGGGAACTTATCGAACAGCGACTCGGGCTTGGCGAAGTTGGCCGCCAGCAGGTATTTCGGATTGCCCGCGATCCATTGCGATAAGTCGATCGCCTGGTAATGCCCGGTGTTGAGCGCGATCAGGATGCGCGCGGTTTTCTGGCCGGTGTTTTCGATCGAATGGCCGTAGCCCTGGGGGATGTAACCGACATCCCCCTTGTCGAGTGTTTCGGCCCGATAACGACCGTGCGAGCCGAACATCGACACGCTGACCTGGCCGTCGAGAATGTACTGCCATTCATCGGCCGTGGGGTGCCAGTGCAGCTCGCGCAGTCCGCCGGGCTCAAGTTCCAGCAGTACGCCCGTCATTGTCTGCGAGATCGGAAAGCGATCGGCGCCGACGCGCCACTCGCGCCCTCCCTTGTAAACCGAGTGCGGTTCTTGCGCCAGCATGCGAAAGCGATGCGTCTCGGGCGGGGTCTTGAGCGCTCCTTGCAGCGGCGGCGCCGGCATGTCAGGGGGCACCGGGCCGCGGGCGAAATAAACTTCTTCCTGCGGAAAGCCGTCGAATGTGGCTGCGGGCAAGCCGAAATTCTTCGCCAGCAGTTCTTTGGGGGCGTGTCCCAGCCAGTCGGTAATACTAAACGTCCCGAACTCGGAGAAATATCCGTTATCGAAGATCAGGATGAAATGACACGGCTGCTTGCCCAGGCATTGAATCACATGCCCATGGCCGCGGGGAAAGTACCAGATATCGCCCGGATCGAAGTCGTTGGTTTGCGAGTTCCCCTGGGGATCGACGACGGTTGTGCGACAGCGCCCTTCGATGACAAAGGCCCACTCGGCCGCGGTGGCATGCCAGTGCAATTCGCGCATCACGCCGGGCTCGAGCCGCATGGAAACGCCGGCAATTCCTTTGGAGATCGGCAGTTGTTCGACGGTGGCTTCCTTGCCGAAGCTGCCATTCATCGTCCGACCGGTCGACTTTTCCAGTCCGAACTTGAACGTCGGCAGCTCTTTGCCCGCCAACAAAGGGTCAGGGACGTTGTTTTTGAAAGGAAAGCATTCGTCACCAGCCGCGTTCATGGCCAACAAGCCAGCGGCTGCCGCTGAACCGATAAAACCTCGTCGCGAAACGTCAGACATGCAAGCCTCCGTGCAGAAATTAATTCAGAATGAGGGTTCATTGACACCAACTCATGCGGCCTCGGCTCAGGAGATGATCTCGCGCACCACGCGGCCGTGTACGTCGGTCAAGCGGAAGTCGCGACCGCCAAAGCGATAGGTCAACCGCTCGTGATCAAGCCCCAGCAGGTGCAGAATCGTGGCATGCAGGTCGTGAAGGTCACAGACATTCTCGACAGCTTGCATGCCTAACTCGTCAGTGGCCCCGTGGATCGTGCCGCCGCGCACGCCGCCGCCAGCCAGAAAGACGGTGAATCCCTCGGGGTGATGGTCGCGCCCGTCTCGCCCGGCGGAATGGGGCGTGCGTCCGAATTCGCCAGCCCACACGACCAGCGTTTCGTCCAGAAGGCCACGCTGCTTGAGGTCGCGGATCAGCGCCGCCACGGCCTGGTCCGTATCGAGCGCGTTCTTCTCATGCCCTTTTTTCAAATCGCCATGCTGGTCCCAAGTGCCGTTCGAGGCGCCGGGAGGGCAGGTGATTTCGACGAAGCGGACCCCCGTCTCGATCAAACGCCGCGCACGCAGGCACTGAATGCCATAG
>CAMFLN010000750.1 GCA_945957305.1 uncultured Planctomycetaceae bacterium
CGGCTGCACCAGCCAGCCGTGGCACCCCAGAATCAGTTTGGAAACCACTTCTAGCAAGTTGTCGTCACAATCGAACTGCCTGCGGGAATCGAGCCGGATGTTTCGCACCAAGATCTGCGGGATCACCACCGTGGCTGACGCCGTGGCGGCCGTCGAGGCGGGCGCGGACTGCATCGGGCTGAACTTCTATCCCCCGAGTCCGCGTTACGTAGAACTCGCTCAGGCAGAAACGATTCGCGAGGCGGTTCGCGGCCAGGTGCTCGTGGCGGGCGTCTTCGTCAACGCAACCGCCGAAACGATCGCCGAAGTTGCCGAACGCCTGTCGCTCGACGTTGTGCAACTCAGCGGCCAAGAGTCCGTCGCAGATGTGGCCGAGATCTCCAAGTGCCTTCCTGGCACACCAATTTTGCTAGCAGTGCGTGCAAGCCGCGCAGAATTGGCAGGGGTGCGTGATCAGCTCCGCGAGTGCCGCGAGCGCGGCTGCCTGCCGCGCATGGTCTTGTGGGATGCGCCTGACGCCAAGCAATTCGGGGGCACGGGCCGGACCGCCGACTGGGACGCGGCGGCGCGCTACGCGATGGATGGTTCTCTGCCGCAGCTGGTGTTGGCCGGTGGATTGCGCCCCGACAACGTGGCGGACGCCATCCAAGCCGTCCGGCCACAAGGAGTCGACACGGCCAGCGGTGTGGAATCGCGCCCGGGTGTTAAGGATTCAGAATTGATGCGGTCCTTTGTCGCGGCGGCGCGTCGAGCATTCGACAAGCCGGCTGGGCCTGACTAAGATATTGCGGCCCGATTCAATCGCGACACCCTCTCGCACGCCCCTCAGAAGGAGTATATCCGTGGCGCAGTTAGATACCCGTTTGCCTTACAAAGTTGCGGATATGAAGTTGGCCGACTGGGGCCGCAAAGAGATTCAACTGGCTGAAAACGAAATGCCAGGATTGATGGCATTACGGGCCAAGTACGGTCATACGAAGCCCTTGGCCGGTGCTCGCGTCGCGGGCTGCCTGCACATGACAATTCAGACGGCCGTCTTGATCGAAACGCTGGTCGAACTTGGCGCCCAGGTGACCTGGAGCAGCTGCAATATTTTCTCGACGCAAGACCATGCCGCCGCGGCGATCGCCAAAGTCGGCGTTCCGGTCTACGCCTGGAAAGGGATGACCAACGAAGAGTTCGATTGGTGCATCGAGCAGACTTTGTTCTTCCCCGATGGGCAGCCGCTGAACCTTATTCTGGATGACGGCGGCGACCTGACAGCGATGGTCCACCAGAAGTACCCCGAGTTGCTCGCAGACATTCGCGGGCTTTCGGAAGAGACGACCACCGGCGTCCACCGCTTGTACCAGATGCACGCCCGCGGCGAGCTCAAGGTGCCGGCCATCAACGTCAACGACTCGGTGACCAAGAGCAAGTTTGACAACCTCTATGGCTGCCGGGAATCGCTGGCCGACGGCATCAAGCGAGCGACCGATGTGATGGTGGCCGGCAAGGTTGTCGTCGTGGCCGGTTATGGCGACGTCGGCAAGGGGTGTGCCCGGGCGATGCAGTCGCTAGGCGCCCGCGTGATCATTACCGAGATCGATCCAATCAATGCCCTGCAGGCGGCGATGGAAGGGTATGAAGTCACGACCATGGACGAGGCCGCCCCACGCGGCAACATCTTCGTCACGGCCACGGGCAACCGCGACATCATCATGGGCGAGCACATGAAGGCGATGCCCAACGATGCGATCGTGTGCAATATTGGCCATTTCGACCTGGAAATCGACATGGCCTGGCTGAACAGCCAGAAGAATGTGAAGAAGGTCGAGATCAAGCCGCAGGTTGATCGCTACACCTTCGCCGACGGCCATTCGATCTTGATCCTGGCCGAAGGCCGCCTGGTAAACCTGGGCTGCGCCACAGGGCATCCGTCATTCGTCATGTCGAACTCGTTCACCAACCAGGTCATGGCTCAATTGGCCCTGTGGACCGAGACCGACAAGTTCCCGCTGGGCGTCCACGTGCTGCCGAAGAAGCTGGATGAAGAGGTCGCCCGGTTGCACCTCGACAAACTGGGCGTGAAGCTCACCACGCTCACCGACAAGCAGTCGGAGTATATCGGCGTGCCGGTGGAAGGGCCATTTAAGCCCGACTACTACCGCTACTAAACGCCAGCGTTTGACAATTGTTCAGGGCTGCGGGATAACACCCGCAGCCCTGTTCGTTTTGTGGTCTTGCAATCATTTTTCGAATCAAAACACAAAAGCAGCCATGCCAGAAATTCAAGCGTTTCGCGGATTGCGCTACGACCTCGGACATGTCGGATCGCTGAGCGATGTGATCGCCCCGCCGTACGATGTGATCAGCCCGCAATTGCAAGACCAGCTCTACAAGCGCCACCCGGCGAATGTGATTCGCCTGATCCTCAATCGCGAGGAACCGGGGGACGACGCCACGACGAGCCGCTACGCGCGTGCCGCCAAGATTTTGAAGAACTGGCGCTCGGAAAAGGTCCTGGCCACAGACCCTGACCCGGCTCTGTACGTCTACCACCAGACCTTTGACTACGCCGGCCGAACTCACACGCGTCGCGGTTTTATGGCCCGCGTGCGGCTGCAGCGTTTCGGTGAAGGCAACATTTATCCGCATGAAGAAACCATGTCCGGCCCGAAGCAAGACCGGCTCCTGCTGACGCGGGCTTGCAAGGCGAACCTGAGCCAAATCTTTGGGTTGTACCCGGACGCCAACAACGAGGTGCAGGAGAAGCTCGAGGCGGCGATCGTAGGCGTACCGCCGATCGAAGCCACGGACCATTTGGGCGTCGTGCACCGCATGTGGCCCGTCACTGACTTGTCAGTCATCAATGCCGTCTCGGCCGCCATCAGCCCGAAGCCGGTGTTCATTGCCGATGGCCATCACCGCTACGAGACGGCCTGCAACTACCGCGACGAACTGTCGGCCAGCGGCGCGCTGCCGGCCAATCATCCGGCGAACTTCGTGCTTATGATGTGCGTCGGGATGGAG
>CAMFLN010000751.1 GCA_945957305.1 uncultured Planctomycetaceae bacterium
GTGCCAGAGAGTGACTTCCATCCAGGATCTTTTATCTCTCGCCGTGAGATCGCAGAAATCAGCTTGTCGCGGACGCGTTCGACGCGAGCGGTCATCATACGCGTTACAACCGCTACGGACAACCGCTGGCACCGACGACGAGCGATCCCCGACTGCGGTTCGTTGAAGTCGTTCGCCTCGGATTTATCAACGGGCAATCAGTAGGTTGCGCGACGTTTCCTACCCCCACTAAGCCGTAGGGCTGATCTTGCCGAATGTGCCGGTTCGACAGCTTGGTTGCGCACGGTTTATCGTCCGCCACGCGGATTCTGTTGAAGCGGAACAAGGCAGGGGATAGCATGAATCTTGGCGGTGTTTTGCGGCGCAAATATGTCGACGCCCACTCGGTGACCAACCAGCGGCGCGGCAACAGAAGGAGAGAGAAGTGCATTTCCTATTCGGTCGAGCCTGGCGCATGCGCCCACTCTTGATTGTGGCAGCCAGCCTGGCGTTGACGATCTTGCCAGGCGCTGTGGCATTTGCCGCCGAAGGGGACCAGGCCGCGCCCGCCCAAGGCGAAAGCTACCTGGTGTGGGTGGCCAAATCCTCGGGCGCGATCGGCGTCGTGATTTTGATTCTGAGTGTTTACTTCGTGGCGACCGTGGTGCGGTTGTTCATGGAGTTGCGCGAAAAGGTTGCCGCTCCGCCCGAGTTGATCGCGCAAGTCGAGGATTTGATTCAGCAGCGAGATTTTCGCCAGGTTTACAAAGTGTTGCGCGAAAGCGACTCGTTTTTCGGTCGCACGCTGTCGACTGGCATTTCTGAATTACCGAACGGTCTGGTTGAAGCGCGCGAAAGCATGGACCGTACGAGCGACGCCGTGACCATGGAGATGGAACGGCAAATCAGCATGCTGGCCGTGCTCGGCACGCTGGGGCCGATGATCGGATTGCTGGGCACGCTCAAGGGGATGATCTCCAGCTTCAGCGTGATCGCTATGTCCGGCACGCACCTGGACGCCTCGCAAGTCGCCGGCGGCATTTCCGAAGCTCTGCTGCTGACCTTCGAAGGGGTGGGACTGTCGGTGCCGGCGATTTACTTCTATGCCTTGTTCCGCAATCGCATCTCGGCGATTTCATCGAACACGACCCTGATGTGCGATCAGATGTTGCGCCGTTTGTTTCATATGGCGCAGTGGAAGGCCGCTCCCGCGGCGGCCGGTGCGGCGCCGGCGCCAAAGTAATCGGTCGAAAGGCGTTTCGCTGTCGACCGCTTGATGTCAAAGTTCGTCCTGGCTACTCGTGAGGTTTAATCACCGATGTCCGGCAGCATGAGCGCCTCGGATCGTGCCGAGCCCAACCTGACGCCGATTCTCGACATGGTGTTCCAGTTGATCACCTTCTTCATGCTGGTGATCAATTTCAAGGCGGCCAGCGTCGACTTGAATCTGGAGCTGCCGGTGATCGGCTCGGCCATGCCGTCGGAAAGCGAGGATTCGGACGTCATGGTGCTGAACATCGACAAGGATGGTCGCCTGCGCGTCTACGGCGAAGAGAAAAACGTCGACGCATACATTGCCCAGGAAGCACAACTCGCCCTGCGCAAGGCCCGGCTCACGGACCCCGAGTTGGAGCCGGGGGGCGAACTGCCGCGTACCGTCGTCATCCGCGCCGATAAGGCCACGCCGTTCGGTTTGCTGAATCACGTGATCCGTTCTTGCCAATCGCAAGGTTTTCGCAAGTTCCAATACCGCGCGATGACGGCGTCCGAGGCCTAAGATGCGACGACGCCGGAAAAAACATGTGCAAGGCGAAGTCGAGCTAAACCTGGCGGCGATGCTCGACATGGCGTTTCAACTGCTGGCGTTCTTTATCTTGACGTTTCGCCCGGCCCCCACCGAAGGGTTTATCGCGCTGCGTATGCCGCCGCCGCAAGCGACGACCAAGCCGGGAGGGGCGGCTTCGACCGACCCGAATCCGGCCTCGGCCCCGATGGAGCGGCTGGAGACGTTGATGGTCACGATCAAGTCATCGGCCGAAGGGGGCGTCGGTTCGATCCAGATCGAAGAAAGCGCACCAAGCGCCAACCTGTCCGAGTTCGAACAGCAACTGAATACGCTCCTGGGCGCTCCCGGCTCGAACTTCGAGCAAGTGATTTTGCAAGTCGGCTCCGGCCTGCACTACGACAGCCTGGTGCGAATTCTTGATATTTGTTCGCGCGTCAAACTGGCCTCGGGCGAGCAACTGACCAAGCTGAGCATTACCGAAGTTCCGGAAGGAACGTAGCGGGAGAATAGCCGGCAGAGGGCAGCAGGCAGTTCACCGGCATCGCAGCGGCTGCGTCGCGGGAAAGTCGGGCAGAAGTGCGTGCCGGATAACAGGCCCCCCGCGAATTGTATGATTCATTAGCCGGCGTCAGGTGCATCGTCCGTGTTACAGGGCAGCGTGCCGAGAACAAACCGAATCATGTCCGCCCATCGTTATCAGCGAACAAGAGCTTCTCTGTTTCCGTCGCTGGCGCAAAACATGCGGCTGATCAGCTTGCTGCTGATGCTGGGCGTGATCGGAATCACGATTCATCGCAACCGGCGCTGGCCGGCGCCAGTGGCTGCGGTCCCCGCGGTCGCCGTCAATGATCAGGCGGAACAGTTGCAGATTCCGGCGGACCCACCGGCCGAACCCGCTGTAAATACAGAAGCGGCCGAGTCTCCCAAATCGGACGAGGGTCCCGGCAACTCCGGCCTTGAACCGGACGACCAATGGCCGAAGGAGTCCGCTCCGCCGGCCGAGGTGCCCGCATCAAATCAGACGAGCGACGACCGCAATCCCGAGGAAGCGGCCGAGTTTCGCCGTCAGGCCGAGGCGATCACCGATTGGGGACTGGCGATTCAGGGGATCGAGAACCCCGCCTATTGGCGACTCCTGAGCTGGATCGGCGGCCAGTCACTCGACGACTTGGAGGAGAGGGAACCACCCCAGGCGGTCTTTCAGCAGCTGCGGCAGCATCCGAATAAATACCGCGGCAAGC
>CAMFLN010000752.1 GCA_945957305.1 uncultured Planctomycetaceae bacterium
GCATGCCTAATCCACGCCGCCAACGTTCATTCTGAGCCAGGATCAAACCCTTCAATTGTTGTTCACTTAAACCGGCCGCGGCCCCCACGATCGACAAGCCGAAGCTCATCCTTCGCATTGACCCGACCGGAGTGCTAACTGAACTGAAACGGTCTGAACATAATTTGCGCTCGAAGATCACCTGCGGACCCGAGACTAGCTCGCGCCGCAGACGTATCCCGAGCATCAGTCACAGTCTTGTGCTGGCTGAAAAAATTAACTTGGGATCACTACCAAATTGTCAAAGATCGAACTCTCCCGACAGCTCGCTACGGTTTGCACCTCGCTTGCTGCTGGGATCGTGCATTGTATTGATACGTCGACCTCTGTCAAGCGGTTCACAAAATGGTTTTTTCACCGCCGGAGGAATCCCCCAGTCCCGCAACGACACGGCTCTCCTCCTGACTCACCCCGCCGCGAGGCGCCGCCTGCTTTCCCCAATCCACCACGTGCCAAGACGGCATAAATCGCCGAGTTTTCCCGGCCCATGCCGCGCGCCCCCTAGAGCATGGCTGCCAGCGTTAAGCCTCGCCTCACCGTCGCCACTCGCGAAACTCGGCTTTTTCGCGTAATCAGCGAATTTGTAAGCTAAGTCCGTCTTCGTATTTGTTGACGTTTCTCGATAAGATATGAGAAGCACATTCGCCGTTTGCGTAACGCACTACATCAATTCACCGTCTGCAGCGCTGAGGCCACTAGAATGTCGAAGGTCTTGATTGTCGATGACGAGCCGCAATACGGAGTCTTCCTGCGCGATTGGCTAACGCGTGAAGGTCACGAAGTGAGGACGGCCACAACCGCCCAGGCGGCCGTAGACTTCGGCACCAGTTGGTCTCCCACGGTGCTGATCGCCGATTGGATGTTGAAAAGCCCGCTCGACGGTTTGCAAGTTTCCGAAGCCGTGCGCGCCGTCAACCCCGAGCTGCGCACGATCCTGATCACCGGCTATCCCTCTCCAGAGCTGAAAGCCCGGGCGGAAAAGGCCAACGTCTTCACGTTTATCGAAAAGCCCTTCTCCCTCACCGAAGTCGCCGGCGCCGTGCGTCAGGCGACTAACACCACTCCGCCAAACTTGCCGGGCAGCATCCTTGTCGTGTCCCCTTCGCCAACCATCGCCAAGTTGGCACAAGATACTCTCCGCATGGCGCAGCACACCTCGTACGTGGCTCACAGCGCGCACGATGCAAAGCAAGTTCTCTCGGCCGAGCCCGCGATATCGATCGTGATTCTCGACTGCGTCAGCGCGAGTATCGACCAAGGAATCCTGGCGGAAGAATTACGTGCCCTGCGCCAGGAGATCATTGTGATCGGCAGCAGCGAGTCCGACGACCAGCAGCGTTTCGCCGCTTTAGGAGTTGATTATTTCATGCCCCGCTTCTGGGACAGCACCGGCTTGCATGATTTGCTCATTCAGCGGGTGGGACAGTGCCCAGCCTGCGGACTGGAGCTGCCGTTGCGGCGGCCCCTGCCGGGCGATCAGGCCGAGGATTGGAGCTGCGCTCACTGCGGCGGACGTTTTCGCGCCGTCCTGTTATCGAATGCGTCCGAAGAGGAAAAACGTAGAGTCCACAAGATTTAGTCTCGTAGACTCCGCAAACGGGCCTCCTTAGGGGGGCGATGTTCGCCCCTTCCTGACGCGACTCGCGGACGATCATTCGGCCGGGAGCAACGTGAAGCTTGCGGGGCAAGCGCTACTTCGACTCCGCAAGCCGCAATTGGACGGTCGCTTCATGCCCTTGCCGCATGACGACGATCGTGACCAGGTCGCCTGGCTGCTTGCTCTCGATCACCGAGAGGAATTGATCCGCTGTCGTAATCGGCCGGCCGTCGACGCCGACAATCAGGTCAGCAGCCGACCGGTCGACCAGGGTACTCTCGTAGGTGAATGGCCCTTGCTTGCGCTTTTCACGGCGAACCTGGGGACCACGTAGGCCGGCGGTTTCAGCCGGGCCGCCTGGCACCAACCCGGCAACGAGCAAGCCATGTTCGGTTTCGTAAACGCGCGAGATGCCAGCCTCGGGGCGGATGACGCGACCCTTTTCGATCAACTGCGGCACAAAGAGTGAAATTGTGCTGGCCGGGATGGCAAATCCCACCCCCGTGCTCTGGCCCGTACGACTGGCAATGGCCGTGTTCATGCCGATCAGCCGGCCTTGGCTGTCCAGCAGCGGTCCGCCGGAATTCCCAGGATTAATCGCGGCATCGATTTGAATGATGGAGTGGAGCCGCACGTGGTTGCGGATGGGCAATGTCCGGTTGAGGCTCGAAATAATCCCTGTTGTGAGCGAGCGTTCTTGCCCAAAGGGGTTGCCGATTGCGAACACGCGCTGCCCGACTTTCAAATGGCCCGATTCGCCGATGGTCACGGGATAGAGCATCTCGGCGGCGGCCTCGATTTTCAGGACGGCCAGGTCGCTGTTCGGATCTGCTCCCAGAAGTTGAGCCCGACAAGAGTGGCCGTTAAAAAGCGAAACCTCGATTTCCTTGGCTCCCTCGACGACGTGGTAGTTCGTTAAAATGTGCCCTGACTTATCGAGAATCGAGCCGGATCCCATCCCCTCTGTGGGAACTTCGAGAATGAAAAACGCCTCGGTGCGTACTTTGGTGTTGATGTTGACCACGCTCCGATTCACCCGTTCGTAGACGGCAATATTGACCCGTTCTTCGGCAGTTAACTCTTCGTTTGCCATCCGCTCTGGATGCGGCTCTCGCACGGTGCGCATCGCCACGCCCGGAGCGACGTAGGGATTGCGGGCGGGCTCTTGCGCGTCGACCGTCGCGATGGGACCGCCATTCTGCCAGTACACGGCCACCATCGCCCCTAAAACTCCCGACGCAAAACAACAGAGTGCATACCGTCTCATGACGTGGTGGTCCTGATCCAATTTCGCAATGTGCGGAAGTGCAAATGCTGCTGGCTGGGGAAGATAAGCGATTCGCCGATACAGGGCGAGACCATCCTC
>CAMFLN010000753.1 GCA_945957305.1 uncultured Planctomycetaceae bacterium
CAGTCCCCAACGTGGTTAAAGGGGGCTTCATCGTCGCCGGCCGTTTCGGCCGCGGCGTTTTGCTGGTGCGAGATGCACCGACCGGTCTGTGGCGCGCCCCCGTCTTTGTCACGTTCACCGGCGGCAGCGTCGGCTGGCAGGTGGGCTTGCAATCGACTGACGTGGTGCTCGTGTTCAAGAACCGCAAGGGACTCGAGTCGATGCTCAATGGCAGCGAGTTTACGCTGGGGGCCGACGCCTCGGTCGCCGCAGGCCCGGTCGGACGTCAGGCCAGCGCCGGCACCGACATCAAGCTGAACGCCGAGATTTACTCGTATTCGCGCAGCCGCGGGCTGTTCGCTGGCGTGGCGCTCGACGGCTCGGTACTGAAAGTTGACAACCGCGCGACGTCGGCCTTCTACGTTGGCGGCGCTGTGCCTCCGCCCGCGCAACAGATCGCCGAGATGGTGGCTCGCGAGACGGTCGCCGGCGCTCCGTCTGGCCCGCCGCCGGGAATGACGGCCGTGGTGCCGCCGGCCGCGCTACCGGCCATGCCGCTGACAGCTTCGCCCGACCAGCTCCGTGTGGCGCTTGTAGACAGCTCACGGCGACTGGATCCGCTCGTGGATGACAACTGGCGCAAGTACTTGTCGCTCCCTGTTTCGACCGCCGCGGGCCAACCGGCCTCGCCAAGCGACCTGGCTGCCACAGCGGATCGCTATGATCGCGTGGCCACTGATCCCGCCTTTAAGGTTCTGGCCGATCGGCCCGAGTTCCGCGAAACGCACGACCTGTTGCGGAACTATATCACGGCCGTGAATGCGGCCGCCGCCGCGGCGCAGCCGGTTCCCACAGCTCTGCCCGTTGGCCTAGGCAACCTCCCCCCGCCGCCGCCGCATGCCGCACCGGCGATTCCGCAGCAATGATCGGACGTGCGTCTGGGTGACAGGTTAACGAACGAACTCTCAGAAGTTGTGCATGTTCACTTTGACATCGGCTAGAGCCGATGCGGGATCGGTGCGCGGCTCACGCATCTCACCTGGCTTGACGAGGCCGACGACATAGGCCGAGAATCTTGTCGATTCCCCATCCTGCAAGAACGCACCCGCCAAAGCACAGCAAAGCATTTGCGCAATAGAGGATTGCGAAAAATGCGAACAGGTCCTTTCCCGGATCACTGCGTAATACAACGCGGACGATGTTAAAGGCGAATGCGAGTCCGACGCCGGCACCAAGGAAAGCTCCGAGCCGGGAGTATCGTCGGCCTGTGCTTTTAAATTCATTGGGCATACCGGCATTTTACGCCCGGCTGGCTATCGGCACAAAGGAACGCGTGGCCCCTCCCCGGACTAATCGCTGGTCTAAATCGGTCTCAAGGTTCCGCAGCGAGAATACCGACCGCATCGCCGGGGATTGAACCTCGCCCCGCGCGCCCGTAACATGGCGCGCTTCGGACTGTCCTCGGGGGAGCGATATCGGTCAGGCCACGCTCGATCGTGGCCAGCGACCGAGCTACCAGTCGTCACAGGGCTCCCGCTGACGTCAGGCCGAACTGACGCGGGACTTCCGGGTCGCATGTGCCGCGCGCATCTCAGTCCGCGTCGCACTACATTTTCCAAACACGCTTTGTAGGCCTCATTACGTCGGGTAATAAAATCATGAGCGAAGTCGTTAAGCTGGAACGTCATGGCGATGTGGCACTCATCACGATCGATTCACCGCCGGTCAATTCGCTCAGCACTCCGGTGATCGAGGGGATCTTCGCCCGCGTCGCCGAGGCCAACAGCGACCCCGGCATCCGCGCCATGGTGCTGACCGGGGCGCGCGAGAACTTCATTGCCGGAGCCGACATCACGGGCTTGCAAGCGCTGGCCGAAGGCAAGGGAAAGGTTGACTCGCAAAACATCGGCGCCCTGACCGCCAAGCTCGAAGAACTCGAAGCAAACGCCAAGCCGGTCGTGATGGCGATCGACGGCTTTGCCCTGGGCGGAGGCTTGGAAGTGGCGATGGCCGGCCACTGGCGTGTCGGCACCACACGTTGCCGCTGCGGCTTGCCTGAGTTGACCCTGGGGATCATTCCCGGCGCCGGCGGCACGCAACGACTGCCGCGGATTGTGGGAGTGCAGAAGGCCACGGAGATGATGCTCACCTCGACCGAAGCACGCGGCAAGGAAGCACTCGCGCTCGGCATCGTGCAAGAACTGGTCGAGCCCGACAAGTTGATCGACACGGCTATCGCCGCGGCCCGCAAGCTGGCCGATGGGCAGGCCAAACCGGTCCGCGCCTCGCAGCAGAACGACAAGATCGGCACCCCCGACCAGGCGCGCATGATCATGGAGGGGGCCAAGATGATCGGCGGCGACAAGCTGCGCAATCTCGTCCATCCGCATCTCTGTATGGACGCCATTCTGCACGGTGTGACCGACGGATATGCGGCCGGCATCCAGCGCGAGGCAGAGAACTTCGCGAAATGCCTGGCCAGCCCCCAGGCGGCCGGCATGATCCACATCTTCTTCGCCACGCGGGCTGCCCCGAAGGTCCCGAGCGTGACCGATCAGAAGTTCGAGCCCAAGGCGATCAAGCGCGTCGCGGTCCTCGGCGGCGGCACCATGGGATCGGGCATTGCCACGGCCCTGCTGCAGTCAGGCTTCGAAGTCGTGCTGAAGGAAGTAAACGCCGAATTCGTCGCGGCCGGGCAAGGGCGCATCAAGTCGAACCTCGAATCGCGCGTCAAGAAAGGGAAGCTCGCCCAGGACAAGTACGAGCAGATGCTCGCCCGACTGTCGCCGCAAATTGACTATGACGGCTTCGACAAGATCGACATGGTGATCGAGGCGGTGATCGAAAACATCGATCTGAAGCAGGGGGTCTTCGTCGATCTGGAGAAGAACACGCGACCGGATTGCATTCTGGCCTCGAACACTTCGACCATCGATCTGGAAGTGATCGGCGCGAAGACCAAGGCCCAGGACCGCATCCTGGGGACGCACTTTTTCTCGCCAGCGCACGTCATGCCA
>CAMFLN010000754.1 GCA_945957305.1 uncultured Planctomycetaceae bacterium
TCGATCGCGTCACGACCGGCTCGTATCGTCGTCAACGCCTGGGACTACTTCGCGCGAGTGCCTGAGATATGACTACCTCCCGCTTCCGCAAAGGGATCATTCTGGCTGGCGGCTCCGGCTCCCGGCTGTTCCCGGTCACGATGGCCGTCAGCAAGCAATTGCTGCCGGTCTATGACAAGCCAATGATCTACTACCCGTTGTCGGTCCTGATGCTGGCCGGCATTCGCGAGGTGCTGTTGATCTCGACCCCCGAGGACATCGGCAACTTCGAACGCCTGCTCGGCGACGGCACGCGGCTGGGGATCGAAGTTCACTACGCCGTGCAGCCCAAGCCCGAGGGGCTGGCTCAGGCGTTCATTATCGGTCGCGAATTTGTCGGCGACGACAATGTGGCGCTGGTGCTAGGTGACAACATCTTCTACGGGCACGGGTTTCAGGCCATTCTGGCGCGAGCTGCCTCACAAGCGCGCGGCGCCACGGTTTTCGCCTATCCGGTGCGCGATCCCGAACGTTATGGCGTCGTCGAACTCGACGCGGCCGGCATGGCGCTGAGCCTGGAAGAAAAGCCGGCCCGCCCGCGCTCGAACATGGCTGTGACCGGGCTGTATTTCTACGACAACCAGGTGGTCGACATCGCGGCGCGTTTGCGTCCCTCGGCCCGCGGCGAACTGGAAATCACGGACGTCAACCGTGCGTACCTGGCACAGCAGACGTTGCACGTCGAATGTTTTGGGCGCGGCTTTGCCTGGCTCGACACGGGCACGCACGCCTCGCTAATCCAGGCAGCCAACTTCATCGAAATGGTCGAACAGCGGCAAGGGCTGAAGATCGCCTGCCTGGAAGAAATCGCCCACCACATGGGATTTATTACCCGCGACGAGTTGCTGACACTCGCGCAGCCGCTGAAGAACAGCTACGGCGACTACCTACGCTACATCGCCGCCGAAGCCGATAAAATCCGCCGGCCGTCGCTGCGCATGGCGGGTTAACGCGACGGGCTTTCTGCCAGGCACGCGCGGATTGTCGCGGCAAGCTCTTCTTGGATCGTCGCGCGGCAGCCGACGTGGATGCCGCGGATGATGCCCTGTCGATCAACGACGATCCAAGTCGGAAACGATTCGACGCCGTACTTCGGAAAGATGTCGGTCGCTCGCAGTGATGGGTACGGCAGCTTGAGCCGGGCGCATAAAGCACAACGCAATAGCTACTGATCCGCTCGATCGTTTACTGCGTTACAATGTAACTTGCGCGAGAATAATCGGCTGTGTAACCTACTAGCACCCATCCTACCATTTGTCACGAGTTGCTTCTCGGATCGCGAGTCCTACCGGCCACCAGAGAATCAAAAGACCGACACAAATCGCGACGGTCACTCCCGTAGAGGCCGCTCTCCGCTCCCAAATAATCCATCCGATCAATGCGGTCAGACAAACAAAGCTGATATGTGCAGGCCCGCCGTCACCGGGCACCAACATGCCTGCCAGGGCACCGGCAAGAGTTGCAGCAACCGTGAAAGCAAGATTGCGGAGATCGCCCATGCCTGTACTTCGTGCGAGTTATTCTTCCGCGATCTTGACAGGAAAACCTCGATACACTTCACACAGCGGCGCGATCCGTTGAAATTTGGCGACCCCCTCAGCGCTGACTTGCGTCCCAGCAATCGACACGGCATTCAGTTGCAGTGCTGCCAACCGCAAGAGTCCGCGGTCGGTTATATGAGTATTGTCAAGATCCAGGATTTGCAAGTTCCTGCACGCAAGGATGTTGTCGATCCCCGCATCCGTGACGAGCGTCTCGTTGAGAAACAACGCGTCGAGCTTGCGACACTTGCGAAGCAGCGCCAGATCTTTATCCGCCACGTTGGCAAATAACTGAACCGTTCGCACGCGATCGAAGATGTCCTCGCCGAGAATCTGACGGACCCACGGTGCCCCGCGAGGGGGCAACGGCGGCCACCCCTGGCGGTCTTCCTGCGAGTTTGCCTCCTCGTTTTGGCGGAAAATGAGAGCGCCGAGAACGTCGAGTTTCGCGACTGCTTCGCGCTCCTCTCGCACCATTTGAGCATGGTAGGCGACCGCTGAAGTGACCACCGCGACGGAAAAGAAGAAGGCATTCACAGTTTGTTACTCCCACGGACATTGGCGCGACGCATGGCTATCAGAGTGAATCACGGCGCGTCGGACGCCAACGCCGCTGCAGCACATTCTGCCACAGCAAACGCCAACAAAATACGCCAATTCATGTCCCGCCGACCGACAGCATAGGCACCGAAGATGAGCGGAACAAAGAAAGGACCGGCGAAACGCAAGCGATCCATGGACCAGAATAGCGACACCGTCACATCATACTTCAGCACGGGGAATGCGAGCTTGATACCGGTGGCAATGCCAGCCATGGCGATAGCTGCAAAGGTGACGACTTGCAAACACGTCGCGACGCTAAATCGGTTCTGCGCCATAGGACTTTGCGGGGTTGTCGGCAAACTTGTGGCTAAAACAGTCCCCGCTCGTACGCTTCGTGCCACCAGTACATCAACTCCGAGAAAAGGAAATGCGCGATAACGGCGTACACCAGGCATTTTATCACGCGACGCATGCTTGCTACTCGCGCGGCTTGCGTGACTGCATCGCGGCGAAGATCGTGTCGGCGATGAACTTCATCCCCTCGTCGTTCGGATGGTCCAAAAATCCATTGTAGGTCGGCTCCTTGCGAAAGCCGCTCAGGTCGATGAACACCCGTCGCGAGGGATCTTCGGCCACGATTTGTTGCTTGATGCCGTCCAGTTCGGGCTTGCCGCCGTAGATCGTGCTGGTGACGAAGATCGTTGGGTTGCCCTGCTCTTTGAGGCTGTTAACCAGTTTGCGCAAAGCCGCGGTGAAAGCGGCGGCGTCGAACGAGTCCAGCTGCACATTCTCGCCGAACTGCAACACGACCACGTCGGGCCGCGCGGCGATCTGTGCCCGCAGGGTCGCCGGATCGAACTCTCGGTATTTT
>CAMFLN010000755.1 GCA_945957305.1 uncultured Planctomycetaceae bacterium
GCCCATATGTATATGGTCGTATAGTGGCGTAGCGGCGAGTCTCGCGGGTCAAACTCGAAATACGGATTCAGCTGCCATGCCAAAAAGCCGTGCACCAGGATACAGGGAACCCAGGTCGTGAAAGGGTCCCAGCGAAGCCGCCGGTCGAGTATCGTCCATATCAGCGCAAAATAAACGAACCATCCAGGGGCGAAAAAGAGCGGGATCGCGGGATTAACAAACGCTGCGAAGGCGATGCCAATCGCGTACGGAGTTCCACCGACTGCAATGACCGCGGCGATGATTCGGGCGGCAGTGGGCCTCTGCTCTCTCATGCCCCCATGATACCCGGCCGGCGGGGAGGCGCGTCAGTCTAAGATGTGGGGTTCCATTAGCGTGGCACGCCGCCGATCGCGCGGCACGAGCGTACGGATACCCGCTGTTTCCGTCGCTTCCAACTAATGGATTGGGTTAAGGACGCCCCACGCATCCACGACGCGGGATGCCCATCATACCAGCGGAAGCGTCCGGCTGGACAGGATCAGACGCCCCTAGTACAGGTAGTGGGTCAGTTTGAAGGACGAGTGTCTGCCGATTCGGTGCCGGGACGACAGACGCGTGTCGACCACACCCAGCAAACGGCCGCAATGGATGGGCATATTATCGCGGCCAAAAGACCGGCAATAGGAACTGCCAACACCAACGCTGCCAGCGCTACTGCTCCAGTCCCATTAGGGAACCGAATAGCAAGAGCGACAATGGTGATGGCCATCATCAAAGTCAGTAGTCCGAATCGCATTCTTCTCAGTGTAGCTAGTCAAATTCAGGCCTCCCAACGCCGTTGCCAATTTCCAACCGTTGGCATTCGTCCTAACTCGTTTCTGCCCCAGGGATGTGGGGCTGGCGGGGGATGCCCCCTAGCGGGTACAATCACGGCCCTATCCGAGACCAGGGTCTGATTTAGAGCTTTGAGGGTTACGATGGCCAAAAGTAAGAAAAAGGTGGAAGTCGTGTTCCTCGCCTGCGAGGAAACCGGCGATCTGAACTATACGATCCGCCGCAAGACCGGCGGCGAGAAGTTGAAGCTGAGCAAATATTGCCCTCGCTTGCGCAAGCACACGCTGCACGTCGAGAAGAAGAAACGCTAACGGCGCGTCGGTGCGGCCCGCAACGCCCGGGATGGTCTACGGAACTACAAAGACGCCCGGCACGCCACGAGCCACACCACGCCAGAGGAACGACTCCCCGGGAATCGCGAGCGTCGCGCAGGCCCGAGCGGCGGTCCAACGCTCGCCGACCACGCTGATCGTAATGGGATAGCAACAAGACCAGGGCCAAATTGCGGGACAGCTTGCATCAGCCCTATTGAGCATGTCACGGCGGAGGAAGGAAAACCGCCGCCGATTGCGCTCGTCAGGATGACCCATGTCAAAGCTGTGGCGCATTCACTCTCACGACGCGGATCGGATTCGCACGCTCGAACGTGCGGCGAATCTGCCGACTGTTGTCGCCCGACTGCTCGTCGCCCGTGGGCTGACCGATCCCCAGCAAGCGCACAACTTCCTGGCGCCGAAGCTCACCACGCTGCGCGACCCCGAGCAATTGCCCGGCGCCACGGCCGCGGCCGAACATATCCTCCGCGCGATCCAGGACAAAAAGCGGATCATTGTCTACGGCGATTACGACGTCGACGGCATGACCGCGACCAGCATACTCTGGCAATGCCTCGCCTTGCTGGGCGCGAATGTCGGCTACTACGTTCCGCACCGCCTGGAAGAAGGTTATGGCCTGAACCGCGAAGCGCTGGCCACGCTGGCCAAGCAGGGGGCACAGCTGGTCGTGACGGTCGACTGCGGCGTCGCCAGCATTGACGAAGCACTGGCCGCGCGCGAACTCGGAATTGACCTGATCGTCACCGATCACCACCAGCCGGCCGCCACATTGCCCGACGTGCTGGTCCTGGTTCATCCCGGCCTGCCCGGCGGGACTTACCCGTTCGCAGGACTAAGTGGCGCCGGGGTTGCCTTCAAATTGGCGTGGCTCGTGGCGAAACAAGCCGCGGGGGGCCAAAAGGTCAACGAGCGGATGCGCGGCTTTTTGCTTTCGGCCGTGGGACTGGCAGCCCTCGGCACTGTCGCGGACGTCGTGCCGCTGGTGGATGAAAACCGGGTGCTGGTACAGCACGGCCTGTCGGCGCTGCGCGAACGCCCGGTGCTGGGCATGGCGGCTTTGATGAAGCGGGCAGAGTTGGATCGCAAACCGCAACTGGACGCCGACGATATCGCCTTTGCCTTGGCGCCGCGACTCAACGCCGCGGGCCGGCTGGGCCAAGCGCAACTGGCTGTCGAACTGCTGATGACCACCTCGTCCGAACGTGCCGTGATGTTGGCCGAGTACATCGATCAACTGAACGTCAGCCGGCAAAGTTTGGAACGCAGCATACTGCTGGCCGCCGGCGCGCAGGCGCAAGCGCAATTCGACGCCGGCAATGACGCGGCCCTGGTGCTGGCCGAGCGCGGCTGGCATCCCGGAGTGATCGGCATCGTCGCTGGCCGACTGGCCGATCGCCACCATCGCCCCGTCGTCATGGTGGCGCTCGACGAAATGGGGGTAAAACCCGGTATCGGATCGGCCCGCAGCATTCCCGGCTTCAACGTCTGCCAGGCGCTGACCGCGTGCGCGCAACATTTGCTCACGCACGGCGGTCACGCCGCGGCCGCAGGCTTGAAGATTGAAGAGCGTCACGTCGATGCCTTCCGCGCCGATTTTTGCGAGTATGCCGCCGAGCAAATCACGGCCGAACAACGTGTGGCGGAACTGGCGATCGACGCCGAAGTGTTTCTTTCGGAATTGACTCTGTCGACCGTCGAGCAGATCGAACGGCTGGCTCCGTTCGGCCATTCGAATCCGCGTCCGCTGCTGTGCGTCAACAATGTCACCTTGGCAGAACCGCCCCGTAAAATCGGCGGCGGCGAACGGCATCTGTCGTTGAAGTTGATGCAGCATAAGAC
>CAMFLN010000756.1 GCA_945957305.1 uncultured Planctomycetaceae bacterium
CGCACCGACGGCCCAGGAACGCGACGGAGAAAACCCAAACGGCGCGAGATCCTGATAGGTATAGGGCTGGTACAACACATAAACATCCGAAAAGCGGTTCGCCTTGGCCAGCTTCACATCAGCCAGCGCCCGACAGACGTTCCAGCGATACACGGCCAAATCAGGCCGAGCGGCAATCGCGATCGGGAGTAATTCCTCCGCCGGCGGCGGTGGCGCAACGAGATCGCGCAGCGTGCCGCGCACCTCCAGGCCCGCCGCGGCTTCGCGCGGCAGGCTCAAGGCCGTGCCGAGTGCTCGCTTGGCACCGAGCAGAGTGGCGCGGGCGTCCAGCATCGCCAGTTCGAGTGTGTCGCGATGAACCTCGATGTGGTCTTCTTGCAGCTCGGTATCAGCCGTGCGGTCGGACTTTTTGGCTTGCGTTTCGAGCGCTTGCTTGACTCCCACCAAACCCGCTTCGGCGAAGCGCAAGGTCTCGCGCGCAGCGAGGACATCGACGTAAGAGGTATATAGGTTGTCGAGTTCTTGGCGAACGGACTCCTGATATTGGGCCTCGACGACTCGCCGCGCTTGCGCGGCAACTTCCATCCGCGCCCCCCGTTTGCCCGACAAATCAAAGGGATAGGTAATATTGATGTCGTATTGCGCCGGCCCACCGGGGTTATCGTTGCTGTATTGCCGGTAGGGCAATAATTGACCATCGGCAAATACGAACGGATTGGTACGCAGCGATGCCGTCAACTCATCGGCCCGGGCTTGGGGAATTTCGAGTTGTCGCGCCCGCAACGTCAAGCTGCCCGATTGCAGCTGGCTGATTGCCTGGTCCAGGGTCAGCCCGTCAGCAGGCCCCTCGAATTCTGGCGTCAGCGGAGCGTCGAGGGCAAAGGGACTCACACTCGGTGAGGGAGTGACGTTTCGCCCTCGGGGCCGAGGAACGGTTTCGAGCCCCGGCCCGCGCCTCGTACCCGGTCGACCTGGCTGAATACGGGGATGGCCGGCACGTCCGCCGATAATGCCGCCTTGATCCTGGAACGGTGAAGCCCCAATGCCACCAGGCGCGGAAAGATCCTGCGCCCGGGCAGAAAACGCCGCGCTTAGCACCACAGCGAATAGGAGACACGCGCGCATCTTCCGCAGGCTCTCTGACTTATCGCAGCAAACGACCGCGCCGATGACGAAAAATGCCCACTTAAAGTGGAGAGATCGACCGGTTATATCGCCCTTGATGACCCAAACGGTCGTAAGATCCACCGAACAGCAGCCTCAAGTTCTCGCGCAGCACATGCATTGCCAGCACGCAGGGGCCGGTCCAACCACGGAATGCAGATATCAATCGAGGGGCGTCCCCCTTAGGACGCCGTACGAAGTGGGGCACTCGACCCGGTCAAGGAAAGTTCTCTTGCCACAAGAGAAGCGATCGGCGAGAACTTCGCAGCCATGTGCGGGCCCCCATCTGCCCGGGAAAGTCAGCGCCGCCCCACACGCTTCGAAAACTTGATGGTAGCCCACATGCACTTGCTTAGTTCAGCACTTAAGCGGAACGCCTGGCTCTGGGCAGCTGCCATCTTGCTGGCATTTCCCCTGGTCCTCGGCGCCGAGCCGGCCGCAGGTATCGTTCCGGCCAACGCTTCTGTAGCGCCTGCTCTTGCCCAGTCCTTGACGGCGGACGATCCGTTGCTGCCCCCGGCGCGCCCGACTCGCGTTGAGGTAGACATCGAACTGGTCGAAGTTTCGAGCATTCAGGATCATGACCAGCAATTTGACGTCGAATTCGTTGCCTATTTCGTTTGGCGGGACCCGCGGCTCGCCTTTGATCCCACGACGGTCGGGACGCACAAGAAGGTGATTCCCTCCGACCGCCTGTGGACGCCGGATCCGCTGCTGCTCAATGAGTTGGAAGTGGACAGCCATGGCGGCGCTACGGCTCATGTCCAGCCGGACGGCACGATCTGTTTGCACCGCTACTACCGGGGCAAGATCAGCGGGAGCTTCGATCTGCATGAATTTCCGCTGGACCGCCACGCCCTGACGATTGGCCTGCAGGCCATCAATTACGAGATCGACGAGGTCGTATATTCAATGGGCGAAGTACGTACCGCGAATCCGTCGCATGTCGTACCGCATGGATGGAAACTCGTGCAAATCTCACAGCACGAAGGAACTTCGCGCTTCGCGCGCACGAACGAGACGTTCTCGCAAGTGCAGGTACAGGTGCAAGTTGCTCGCGACCCGCACTTTTATCTGTTTTCGATCGTGCTGCCGCTGATTCCCATTATGGCCACGGCCTGGAGCGTCTTTTGGATGGATCCCAAGGAGTTCAGCTCCCAAGTCGGCGTTGGCATCACGGCCATGCTGACCGTGGTGGCGTATCGAATCACGATTGATTCCAGCTTGCCGCCGCTTACGTATATGACGCGGATGGACTATTTCCTGTTGGTGTGCCAGACGTTTGTCTTTCTGGCCTTCGTCTCGACGGTGACGATTCACGTTCTGTATGCGCTCGACACGCCGCACATGAATTCGCACGCGGCTCGCCTGACCGAGTATTGCCGCTGGTTGCCGCCCGTGGTTCTGCTGTTGATCAGCCTCTTGCTGGGGACGTTGCCGGTTCGCTTCGGCACCTATGTTCTTCTCGCGCCTGTGGCTTGCCTGGCGGTCTGGTTACGAAGACCGCTGCTCCACCTGCCTCGTACCCTGCGCGCGATCATCAAGCCGGAATTGCTGCTTGACGTTAAGCCCGCGGTTGCTGCTTCGGTTTCTCCGCCGCATTCGGCATTCAACGCAAAGCGAGCGGCCGACTTGCGAGAACCCAGGCGCCGGGATCACTGAGAATTCCGCCGACCTCGATCGACCGCCCGACATTCCCTGCTTCGCTGCGCAGGGAATTCTTGAGACAAAGCGCCGTCGCGCGAATTCTCCGATACTTTCGCTACGACCGGGTGTTTTACCTCTTAAGAGGCCCGCGTGGTGCGGAGGCATGGGGGGAGTAGC
>CAMFLN010000757.1 GCA_945957305.1 uncultured Planctomycetaceae bacterium
GCATCAGCGGCCCCCATTGGGCCATCGATGAACCGCCGCGCCCCTCGGCGTCGACAGGCATCGACGCCAATTCGGCCAGCAATCGGCTGCGGACGCGTCCGTCGGTCACTTCGGCGGCCGTATCGAAGGCCGGCGAGCGAGCGCCTGCGGCTGCCTGAGCTTTAGCAATTTCGGCCAGGGAGTTGTCCCGTTCGACGGCCGATTCTTCGCGCGCCAGGTCGATCGCTGGTCCGAATTCACCGGCGGCAATGTGCTCGCGCATCAAAGCCGCGGCATTTTCAACCGCAGCACATTCAAAGGGCGCGACAAGCAACAGGCCCAGGGGAATCGCCAAGAACTGAACGAATCCGCCGCGGAAAGTCTGTCGGCAGCGCCGACCGACGGCCGAAAGGGGCCGGGAAAACATGACGTGGTCTCCAACCTCTGATCCAAAAATACTGCGGGCTATAAGTCTTAGAGTCAGCGGGCGGCGGCCTTTCGTCAAGCAAAAACCGGCAGATTACCCCGGCGTAAGGCCGATTTTCCGATAATTCCGGCCGAAAAGCGCCCCTTTGGCTCCTTCGGCGCGCAAAAAAAGGCCGCAGGCAAAATTGCCTGCGGCCCGGTGTATCGGACGGGCCGTGACAGATGGCCCTCGCCTCGATTTCCCTAATTAGCCGCCGCAGCCGCAGCTAGGGGCCGGAGCACAGCAGCTCGGCTCGCACGACACTTCGCAGCAGACCGGAGCGCAGCAGCTGCGCTGGCAGCAGCGGCGAATCTTGTGGCAGAAGCCGCGGAAGTGACGGTGGCAACGAGGAGCACAGCACGAAGGCTCGCAGCAGCTCGGAGCCTCGCAGCAAGTGGGCTCGCAAACCGGAGCACAGCAAGTCGGCTCGCAGCAGCTCGGGGCACAACAGCTCGAGGCACAGCAACCGCCGTGACCGCCGACGCCGAGGAGCCGATCGAGCATCTCGAAGGCTTTCGCGTCATGAGCCGGAGCCAAGGCGAAACATGCGGCCAAGGCCAAAATGGGGAGGGCAAAACGAATCTTCATCGGGAGGGTTCCTTCACAAACACACAATTTAGGGGAAATAGAGGCGACTTTCCTCTCCTGCTCGGTCGTATCGTCGGCACTTTGCCAAAGGCGTTAATTGGGCAATCTGGTTTCAGGTGCTACCGGTGTTATGCGGCGTGTGGGCTGAAGGCGAATTGCCGGATATGCACGTTTTTCGGTAACAGAACTCTCAAACATTGCCCGCGCGATCCGCACATCGCTTACAACCGTGCCGGAACATTCGACGCCACCGAGCGCGGCGCAATTTCCGCTACGACCCTTCGTCTTGCCGAAGCTCCGGCGGTGGCTTGCGTGCGCCTGGCGCGATCGAGCTATGCTTCCTCAAGCGCCGCAGTCGCGCGACGAAACATTCGCATGCCACGCCCGACCGCGGCGTGCCTGGATCAAGCCTGGCAATAGCACGAGAACTGAATCATGGACCTGCACTCCCGCGAAGACGCACCGCTGTACTCCTCGCTGGCATTCGACCCCGACCTGGCGCCGCTGGTCGAGTTGTTTGTCGAGGACCTGCCCGATCGCGCGGAAATGCTGCTCGATTGTTTGCAAGCGTCGGACCGCAACGGACTGCAGCGCGCGGCGCATCAATTGACGGGCGCCGCTGGCAGCTACGGCTTTCAGGACATCACGCAAAAGGCCGCGATCGTCGAGCAAAAACTGGGCGCCATGGCCGCCGAGGAAGAAGTGATCGGCGCGGTCAATTCGCTCATCGACTTGCTGCGACGCGCGCGCAGCGGCACCGGGCAGCAAATCCGCCCCGAGGGGCGGCATGGAGACCGCGGCCGGTAATCGTTACTGCCGGGCGGCCTGGGCCAGCGTTTGCAGGTAAGGTACCGGCTTCGCGCCGAGCGCATTGAGCACCGTTCCGCCGGCCGTGAATGTGTGGGTGACCCAATCTGGCGCACCATAGCGTTCCAGCGCGGTCCCTCCCTCGCCGCCGCCCACATAGACCTCGACACCGGCTTCTTTCATCCGCTTCAGTTGCGCGATGAAGCGACGCGTGCCTTGCTCGAAGCGCGGATCCTCGAACATGCCGAACACGCCATTATGGAACGCGACGGCCGGGTGAGTGCGCCCCGCCTGGTTGCGGGCTTGCGCGATGAACTGGCCGACCTTGAGTTCGAACAGCTCGCTGGTGGCCGGACCGATGTCGAATTGCTGCTCGCCAGGGCCGATCGTGGAAGAAACGCGGCCGTCTGCCAAAATGAAATCGATAGGCAGCACGAACTCGATTCCCTTAGCCTGGCCGGCCAGCAACATGCGCTGCGCCTGCTCGATACGCTCCCGCGGAATGAAATAGGGCTTGTCCGCGTGCGCGGGATCTTCGGCGACGCCGAGTGAGAAATCTCCCCCCTTGCCGAGTGCCTCGGCCTTTTTCAGCGCCATGGCCAATGACCCGGCCGTGAACACCCAGCGGATCGTACCGCGAGCGATCATGGCTTCGAGATCGTCGAGCTTATCGGCCTTTAGTCCACTAAAGACAACAAGCTCGGTCGCCAAACAGCGCCGCATCGGACCATCGAACTCTTGAGCGACGTATTCACCCAGCGCGACACGATCCATGGCGGCCGGCACAACCGTGCTCGACGAGTCGAGACTACCGGCCGAGAGCGCTTCGTTGATGTAGACGTGGGCCACCTTCTCGGCCAGATCGTTGGCGAAGCGGGCCAGCGGCTCGACCAGTTTTGGGAGTTCTTCGAGCGACGCGTCCCACAAGACACGTTCGATCTTGTAACGTCGTGTATTGTCCAAAACCAGCACGCTCCCCGGCTTAGCGAGGCGAATGGCCTCGACCACGGCGGCCGACACGGTCTGCGTCCCTTCGTCCCACCAATCGGTCACCAGCGGCACTTCGATGCCGAGCAGTTCCCCCAGCCGCTGGGCGACAGCTTTCAAGGTCCCCTCGGGCTTACGTCCGATATGGCCAAAGATGATT
>CAMFLN010000758.1 GCA_945957305.1 uncultured Planctomycetaceae bacterium
ATACGTGTCGAACTATCGACCGTATTCGCGGGCGGCGTCGTACAACTCTCGAACCCGGGGAACGATTTCGAAGTCCTCTACGGCGACAACTTCGCGTGCGACGATCGGTTGCCGCGGCCGCTAGGATTTCTAGCGGCACACGGCCACGCCAAGCTTTGATCAGGTCAGACGGCCGCTGCTAGCTTCGGCCGGCGAGCGCCTTCTGACGCTCGGGAACGTCGCGCACCAAGTTCCAGGCCAAGCCGACCTTTTCCATGGCCACGATCATCAAGTAGGTCATGTCGAATTCCCACCAGCGATGGCCATGGCGTGCCATACGTTGATAGGCGTGGTGGTTGTTGTGCCAACCTTCGCCGTAGGCGAGCAAGCCGACCCACCATAGGTTACGGCTGTCGTCCGTGGTTTCGTAGTTCCGGTATCCCCACATGTGAGTCGCCGAATTCACGAACCAGGTGACGTGCAACACATAGACCAACCGCAGGAACATGCCGTAACAGACAAAAGACCAGGCCGTGTACAGGTCCCAGCCAATGTAGCCGATGGCGAACAACAACACGCCCAGGGCCAGGTGCCAGTAGATGAACGTGCGCTCGAAAAACCGGATCACGGGATCCTTGGCCAGGTCAGGAGCATAACGGGCCAGCAGCTCCCTTTGATATTCGCCGCCCCGGTTCGGCGCGAGCCACACCATGTGGCTCCACCAGAAGCCTTCGCGCGGCGAATGGGGGTCCCCCTCGTGATCGCTGAACTCATGATGCTTGCGATGCACCGCAACCCAGGTCGTTGCAGGGCCCTCGCCGGCCAAGCCACCAATGAACGCCAGAGTGCGCCGCACCCAGGTGTATGTGGTGAAGCTTCCGTGCGTGAGATAGCGATGGAAGCCGAGCGTGATGCCGACCGCGCCGGTCAACCAGCCCAAGACAAACGTCAAGGCCAGCCCTTTCCAGGTGAAACAAAACAGCGCGCCGATCGCGCCAACATGCAACAGCGTGATCCAGATAATGACGGGCCAGTCCAGCCCGCGTTTCCAGCGGTTGGCGCGCAGCTCGCTTTGGGCGGCGTTATGCGCGCCAGCGGACTTGGCCTGCTTGTCCGAATTTTTGCGCCGCGCCCGCTTGGCCTTTTCCGCTTTCCGTTTCTCTCGCAACATGTCTACCGGTGTCACGTGCGTCCTCGCTGTGCAATGTCCAGCCGTAGTACGTCTAGCTGGGCGATGGTTTGTGGTGCAGGCTTCTTGTAGCAGCCTCTACCTGCTTATTCGACGAATTTTACGAATCAGGTGGCCGGTAAGTGTCATACGGGCGTCGAACGATTGTAAAAGATTGGTAACAAGCGCCGGCGCGCCCAAAAAATCCACTCCTTCTGGTGATCGGCCGGCGATTTGTGATGGGATTTCGGGGCGGGATCTTGCCGTAAAACCTTGCCCTCTTTGGCGAGTGTTCCATTTCTTGACGCCGAATTCCCAACGGCAGCTGCAAACGTGTTCCACCTGGCGAACGCAAGAAAGTCGCGAGCAATTTATCGAAAACGTAGCCGCTTGCCATTGCCAGGGATAGATTACAGGCCAGAGCGTTCGGCAATGGATGGCCCGGAACGTCATTCATACACCCGCTGAGTTACGACTGCGAGGGAATAACAAAATGTCTCTCCGCCAAGTTTTTTTCGTCACGATGGCCGTGTCGTTGATGTCCCTCTCCTCGGTAGCGGAAACCCAACCGATGCGCAAAGTCGGTTACGATCGCCCGGCCAAGAATCCTCATCAAAGCCGTTCGGCGATTGTGGCCGAACATGGGATCGTGGCCACGAGTCAGCCCTTGGCCGCGCAGGCGGGACTCGACATTTTGAAAAGTGGCGGGAACGCGGCTGATGCCGCCATCGCCACTTGCGCCATGATGGGGCTCGTCGAACCGATGAGTTGCGGCATCGGGGGAGATGTCTTCGTCATTTATTGGGATGCCAAGACACAAAAGCTGTACGGTCTGAACGGCAGTGGGCGCAGCCCGTATAAACTCAGCCGGCAAATCTTCGCCGAAAAAGGGCTGCAGGAGATTCCCAGCCAGGGACCGCTGTCGTGGAGCATTCCTGGTTGTGTCGCGGGCTGGGAAGAGCTGCGAGCACGCTTCGGTAAGAAGTCGTTTGCCGAGTTATTGGCCTCCTCGATCGACTATGCCGAAAAGGGTTTTCCGGTTAGCGAAATTATTGCTGGCGGCTGGGCTTCGTCGGCGCAATCATTGCTAGCCTGGCCTGATTCGGCCAAAACTTACTTGCCCACGGGTCACGCGCCGAAGGAAGGGGAGATATTCCGCAATCCTGCTTTGGCGAAAAGCTATCGCCGGATCGCCACGGACGGGGCCGACGCCTTCTACCGCGGCGACATTGCCCGCACGATTGTCAATTTCAGTGAAAAGAATGGCGGCTATCTGAGTCTGCAAGATTTTGCGGACCACAAATCGGATTGGATCGAACCGGTTTCAACGAACTATCGTGGCTACGACGTGTGGGAGCTGCCTCCCAATGGGCAGGGGATCGCGGCCCTGGAGATACTGAACCTGATCGAATCCTTCGACGTGCGGGCGCTTGGCCCGGGAAGCGCGGACTGGCTGCACCTATTCATCGAGGCCAAGAAACTGGCCTACGCCGATCGTGCCAAGTTCTACGCCGATCCTGATTTCAATCGACTGCCCACAGCGGAGCTGATTTCGAAGCCGTATGCCGACAAGCGGCGCAAATTGATCGACATGGCACACGCCGCCAAAGAGCCGCCGGCCGGGGATCCGAAGCTGGTCGCAGGCGACACCATCTATCTGACGGTTGTCGACAAGGATCGCAACTGTTGCTCAATGATTCAAAGCAACTTCCACTCTTTCGGCTCGCAGGTCGTGCCGGGGGACGTCGGTTTCGTATTGCAAAATCGTGGTCAGCTGTTTGCGCTTGATGATCAGCATTTGAATCGCTTCGAACCGCACAAGCGCCCCTTTCATA
>CAMFLN010000759.1 GCA_945957305.1 uncultured Planctomycetaceae bacterium
CTTACGGGCTGGGCTGTGAAAGCGACGAGTTGCCGGCCTATATGGTACTGACCGATGGTGGTTTCCGCGGCGGCAACGTGATGTACCAGTCCGGCTTTTTGCCCGCCGTTTACCAAGGGACGCTGCTGCGCGACAGCGATCCGCCGATTCAGAACCTGGAATTGCCCCAGCACTTCGATCGAACTCGGCAGCGGCTCGTCTTGGACCAGGTTCGCCGCTGGAACGAGCGCTACGCGCAAGCCCGACCCGGCGACAGCCGCCTCGAAGCACGCATTGCGAATTACGAACTCGCGTACCGGATGCAGACGGCAGCGCCAGAGCTGATGCGCATCAGTGACGAAACCACGAGCTGCCAGGCGGCCTACGGCATCGATCGGGAGCGGACCAGCCGCTTTGGCCGCATGTGTCTGCTCGCCCGGCGGATGGTCGAACGTGGCGTGCGGTACGTCATGCTGGTGAACAACGATTGGGACGGGCATGGCGAGTGCGCGAAAAACCACGAATCAAACGCCGCGCGGATCGATCAGCCGATCGCCGCGCTCATGGCCGATCTGGCGCAGCGCGGCCTGCTCGACAGCACACTGCTGGTGTGGACCGGAGAATTCGGCCGCACGCCGGTCATGCAGGGGAACCTGGGACGCGATCACAGCCCTTACGGATTTACGTCGTGGCTGGCCGGCGGCGGAATTCGCGGTGGGCAAGTGATTGGTGCGACCGACGAACTCGGTTTCCGCGCGGTCGAAGATCGCGTTCACGCCCACGATTTGCATGCGACCATGCTCTCGCTGCTGGGGCTGGACCACACGCGTTTGACTTATCTCTTCGAAGGGCGCGAACGCCGGTTAACCGACGTTGGCGGGCAAAACGACCTGGCGCGCCGGCTGACACGCGCCGTTTGACTCCAGTGGGCCAAGCGTAGGTCGCGATCGTCAATCGCTACGCCCCGCCGACACCTCATGCAATGCGCCGCGCCAAGCGCGCCGGTAGCGATAAGATCGCGTCGAGCGTGTCGAACAACACGGCGAATGTCAGCCCCACCAGCCGAAACGGCAGCAAGACCAGCCATACCAACGGGTAGAGGAATAGCACCAACAGCGCCAACGGCCAGCAGACCACGAGCAACAGGCACCAGAGCACGAATGTCAGCATGGGATTCTTCCCTCAATGAGCGGCAAAGCTTAGCTCTCATGGTAATTCGCCCCGCCGGGGCAAATCTTGGATTGGATGTGAGCGATTTTGTCCCACGTGCCGCCAGTTGAACGTGGAATCTAAGGCCGCGAGGTTTTCACCCCGACCGATTAATTGCGGATGATGTCGTTTACTGGATATCATTTGCCCATAAGCATTTCCGTTTGCACAGCCGGCTAGTCCGCCCAACGTGCGACCGGATTGATACGAGCACAGTTCCAGGAGTGGCAGCATGCTACGCATACAGCTTTGGTTTTTGTCGTATCTGGTTGGCAGCGTAGCATTGCTTCCCACGAGGGGAGCCGCGCAGGCGGCCGACCAAGCCGCTGCCCCGCTGGGCTCCCCGGCGGCCACGCGTGCGCTCGACGGCAGCTACTTGCCGGGCGTGCCTTTGCCCTTCGGGGGCGTAATCAATTTGAATGCGGTTGATTCCAAGCCGTGGTGGCCGCCGCGCGTCGTGCCGCCTGCGGGAGCGCCGAATATTCTGTTGATCATGACGGATGACGTCGGTTTCGGCGCGCCCAGCACGTTTGGCGGTGTCATTCCCACGCCCGCGCTCGACCGCGTGGCCAAGATGGGACTGCGGTACACGCAGTTCCATTCGACCGCCTTATGTTCGCCAACGCGCGCGGCGCTAATCACCGGCCGCAACCATCATTCGGCCGGGTACGGCCAGGTCTCGGAAATGGCCACCGGGTTTCCCGGCTACAACAGCATCATCAGCTCGGACAAGGCAACCATCGGCAAGATTCTCAAAGACAATGGCTATGCCACGAGTTGGTTCGGCAAGGACCACAATACGCCCGCCTTTCAAGCCAGCCAGGCCGGACCGTTCGATCAATGGCCGCTCGGCATGGGCTTTGAATACTTCTACGGTTTCGTCGGCGGCGATACGAGCCAATGGCAGCCCAACCTGTTCCGCAACACCACGGCCATTTACCCGTACGTCGGGCAGCCGGGCTGGAACCTGACGACGGCGATGGCCGACGACGCCATCGGACATCTGAAGATGCTCAACGACGTGGCGCCCGACAAACCGTTCTTTTGTTATTACGTGCCTGGCGGCACCCATGCGCCGCATCACGCTCCGCCCGAGTGGATCGAAAAGTTCAAAGGCAAATTCGACATGGGCTGGAACAAGCTGCGCGACCAGATCTACGCGAACCAGAAAAAGCTGGGCGTGATTCCCGCCGATGCGAAGCTCACCCCCTGGCCCGACGAGTTGAAAAAGTGGGACGATCTCTCGGCCGACGAAAAGAAACTCTTCACGCGACAAGTCGAAGTTTACGCCGCCTACCTGGCCTATACCGATCATGAAATCGGCCGCGTGATTCAGACAGTCGAAGACCTGGGCAAACTGGACAACACGTTGATCATTTACATCAGCGGCGACAATGGCTCAAGCGCCGAGGGGACGCCCAACGGCACCCCCAACGAAGTGGCACAATTCAACGGCGTGGAAGTGCCGGTCCCGGTCCAGCTCAAGCGCTTCTACGACGTTTGGGGATCGGACAAGACCTATAATCACATGGCCGTGGGCTGGACCTGGGCGTTTGATACGCCGTTCAAATGGACCAAGCAGATTGCCTCTCACTTCGGCGGCACACGCCAAGGCATGTGCATCGCCTGGCCCAAGCGCATCAAGGACGCCGGAGGAATTCGCAATCAGTTCCACCACGTCATTGACGTCGTGCCCACGCTGCTCGAAGCCACGCAGATCCCGGCCCCGGCGATGGTCAACGGAATCTGTCTCTTATACACATCTCCGAGCCCACGAGACGTAGAGGAATCTCG
>CAMFLN010000760.1 GCA_945957305.1 uncultured Planctomycetaceae bacterium
GCCCTGTACAGCCGAATTGCCGAGTATTTTCTGCGGCATTTGGGCACCGCCCAGTAAGTCAGAACCACAGGCGTTGCAATCTTGTCGCGAGAGTTGGCGGCGACGATTATGATGGCCTCGTCGTCGAGGCGGACGCGGCGGATAGATCAGGCACACAGCACTTTGCGAGGCGAGTCAACATGGCGCTTTCGATTCAACAACGGGACGCAATCGACAAGTGGTTCGCCGACCACAAGCTTGCACCCCAGTGCGGACTTTGCGGCGGCAAAAGTTGGAAACGGGACATTATCGCGACTTTACGCGCGACCGATCCCTCGAACGCCGGCAGCATCATGGCCACCGGTCCCGGCATGCTGCGTATGCTGCGACTGACCTGTGGCAGTTGTGCGGCGGTCCTGATGCTCGATGCCGACAAGATCGGCGTTTGATTCGAGCCTACGTACCGGGCCGAGAACCCGCAAGCTGTCAAACCAGGTTCTACGCGATGCAGTCAACGACGTTCATCCTCGACGCGGCCGATGGAGCGCGGCTGTGGGTTTATCGTTGGTTGCCGGTAGGCACGCTGCGAGCAGCAGTGCAAATCGCGCACGGCTGGGCGGAACATGCGGCTCGCTATCAGCGACTGGCCGAGGCGCTTTGCGCCGAGGGCTATGCGGTGTACGCCCACGACCATCGCGGTCACGGAAGGACCGCCGCCGGACCCGCGGAGGTTGGTTTTTTCGCCGAACGTGACGGTTGGAACAAGGCTGTGGATGATTTATGGCAGCTCCATCAGCGCATCCGCAGCGAACATCCTGAACTGCCGATACTGGCCCTTGGGCATTCGATGGGGTCGTTTCTCACTCAGCAGTTCATGAGTGAGCACGGCCAGTCGCTCGCCGGTGTCGCACTTTCCGCCACCAACGGCAAGCCGCCAGCCATCACGCCGCTGGGCATCTTGTTGGCGAAGTTCGAACGTTGGCGCGTCGGGCCGCATGGGCACAGCAAGGTGCTGCATCACCTGGTGTTCGACGTGCTCAACAAATCGTTCGAGCCGGCGCGGACGCCGTTCGATTGGCTGTCGCGTGATCCGAGCGAAGTCGACAAGTATCTCGCAGATCCGCAGTGCGGATTTGCCTCGCAAGTGCAACTTTATATCGACGTTCTTGCCGCGCTCGCGGGCCTGGCCACGCCGGCGCGACTGGCCAAAATTCCGCCGCGACTGCCCATTTATGTCTTCCATGGCAGCCGCGATCCAGTGGCGACGAGCACGAAAGAACTGGTCGCGTCATACCGGGCGGCGCATCTCTCGGACGTCGAATACAAAGTCTATCCTGACGCGCGCCATGAAACGCTCAATGAGACCAATCGCGACGAGGTGACGCGAGATTTGTTGCGCTGGATGAATCGCGTTGTCACAACCTGCCAAAACTCGCCCCCCGGCTAAGGGGCGGGCTGCGCGGAGTCTAGCGTTGGGTCGTCAGAAGCGTCGGACGGTGGCGCGTCGACCACTTCCGGCTTCAGGATCTTGTTGAAGCGCGGATCGAAGGAGTCATCGATGCGTCGTACAAAGTCAAAATCGTGCGCATATTCTGCGGCGAGAAAACGCATTGGTGATTCTTGCGCTTCTTCGTTCGTTCTGCCCGCATTTTCGAAATCAAGCACGGTTTTCACGAACCGGCTCGCCAATTCCGGCGCCAGGTTGTAAACGTGGCCGATGGTCAGCCGTGGGATCACTTCCGATTGATAGACGATGTGCAACTGCGCCGGCTCGACGTCTCCTTTGCGCAGCATGCTTTGCAACTTGTCATCCGACAGGGCGGTGATTTCGAATTCGCCGCTGGCCAAGCCAAGGATCGACCGCTTCTGGCCATGCGAGAAGTTCAACGAATAATCGACATGCGGACGCAGGCCTGTTTCCTGCGACAGGATGGCAAGCGCCGCGCGATAACCTGTGATCGAATCAGGAGAAGTGCAGGTCAACGTATGACCCCGCAAATCGGCCAATGAGTGCAGTTTACTGTCCGCCGACACGGCAATGTCCAGGCGATTGCCGTGTGAACCTGCTTCGTTGCCGAGCACCGCGACCGGAATGAAGCCGGCGTTGTTGACCAGGTACGGGGTGTCCGCCGCGTGCAAGGCGACCAGGTGGATCGTGCCCGCCTTGACGGCCGCCACGTCATCCGCCGAGTTGCGATATTCCTGCAGCCGCACTTCTCGATCCAAAGCTGTGGCCAGCGCACAGCGCAGATTTTCCCAATCGACGATCTGTGTCTCGGCGTCACGATCGATGTAATGGGCCAGCACGATTGTGTCGGGCGTAATCAGCTGGCTGGAGTCCGTCGGCGTGTCAGCCAACAGGTCGCCGTTCTGATCGGCGTACTGCGTGGCCAAGGTTTTATGGACCGCCGCGGTTAGGCCGTGCCAGGCCAGCAGTCGCTCCTCTGTCGCCCGCACGGCGGCGCGATCCTGAAGAATGCTCCGCCTTCCCAGGGCGGTGAGAATCAATACACCGACGAGCGCCGCGTAAAGCCCGCCGCGGAGCAGCGAGAGCATCAGGGGGGACGAACGTTCCGCCTGTCCTCGGTCGTAACTCTTGGCTGCATCTGACGCCTGGTGCATGAGTCTTGGCCCTGCGCGACGATAGAAAAGTGCTGAACGAAACCACCTAGCAACGCTTGGCAGCTAACCTGGGGGTCACCGGCCCGCTACAGTGCAAATCGCAAATCTATCAGCCGAATATTAAGATTTGATGTGTCAGCGGCCATTCCGCCGCCTTTCCCGGGCATATCCGCCGCGCCGCTGTTCGAGAGGAGCACAAAAAAAGGCGAAGTTGCGACGCCGATGCATCACAACCTCGCCTCCATCGATAGTCCGGGGCCTCTTCTCTGCGCCGACCCCGGACCCTCTTTGTGTAATTATCTACCGGCTTCCGAATGACAGCCCTGTGCGATCACGCGCCCGGAGCGAAGCCACCGCGACCGGCGGGAAATTCGAACT
>CAMFLN010000761.1 GCA_945957305.1 uncultured Planctomycetaceae bacterium
TCGATAGCGTCATGGTCATCGCTGCCGACTTGATGAGTACGCGTCGTTTGCGACAGACCTGGCATGGCGTGGTGGCCACTACGCAAGAAGGCAACCTGGTCGTGACGCAGGTCGAGGACGACAGTCCTGCGGCCACCATTGGATTGAAAGCCGGGGACGTGATCAAGTCGATTGCCGATCAATCAGTGTGCCGCCAGGTCGACCTGGAGTGCGTATTGCTGGAGCGCAAGGCTGGCGAAACCGTGCCGCTGAAAGTCGAACGCAATCAGCAGTCGCTGGACCTGAAGCTGGTCATGGATTCGTTGCCCGAACGCCACCGGCCGGTCGACTCGGCGTGGGAACTGTTAGGCCTGAAATTGACACCGATGTCCGACGAACAGTTCAGCAAGCTCGGCACCCGTTACCAGGGCGGCTTGCATGTCACCGCCGTTCGCCCCGATAGTCCCGCCGCACGCCAAGGTATCCGCCGCGGCGATGTGCTGGTCGGTATGCACCGCTGGGAAACGACAACGCCGGACCACGTGGCCTATGTTCTGCGCCGTCCGGAGTTCGCCAAACTCGAGCCGATCAAGTTCTACATCGTGCGGGGACATGAAACGCTCTCAGGACAGATCACGGTCGCCCGCCGCGAGCGGTTCTAATTCGCCCCCGTCACGTGGCATGTTGCCTTCCCGGCCAACGCGCTTCCTGGCAAGCCGTGCGCAACACATGCCGCTTGTGTCCGACCAAGATCGCGGGGGAGTGCGGGGCCTCTGCCAGGCCCCTTGGTTGAACGCTCCCGGCACCTGATAATGTCGTTTCGGTTCGCGCCGCGCACTTTTTCGGCGGCCGCCGAGAACGCATCTCTCAAGCGAGCGTGCGGCACTGCACGCGATCAGGGCCGCCTCCAAGATATGGAATCCGAATTCATCGCCTGGCTTCGCGAGCGGCTCCCCGCGCACCCGCGCTTGGGCATCGGGGTCGGCGATGACGCGGCGCTCGTGCGCATGGACGGGTCCGGCGTGCTCGTTTCGGTCGACGTGCTGACCGAGGGAGTGGACTTTCGGCTCAGCGAAGTTGATCCTCGGCGCGTTGGTCGCAAGGCCTTGGCTGTTAATCTGAGTGACATGGCCGCCATGGCGGCGCAGCCCCGGGCGATCGTCGTGGGGGTCGTATTGCCCCGCACGCACGGATTGGAGCTGGCGCAGCAATTAGCCGCTGGCATGATTCCGCTCGCCGAGCAGTTCGACCTGGCTTTTGCCGGCGGCGATACGAATACCTGGGACGGCGGGCCTGTGATCAGTGTGACCATTCTCGGCGAGCCCGCCGGGCGCGGCCCCTTGCGTCGCAGCGGCGCGCGGCCCGGTGACATCATTCTCGTTACGGGGAGTTTCGGCGGCAGCATATTAGGGCACCAATTCGATTTTGTCCCGCGCGTGCGCGAAGCCTTGGCACTCAATGCAGGCTACGAATTGCACGCCGCGATCGATGTCAGCGACGGATTGGCGCTCGATCTGTCGCGATTGGCGCGCGAGAGTCAGTGCGGCGCGCTGGTGCGCATCGACCAGGTTCCGATCGCTGACGCGGCGTGCGAACTGGCGCGACGCGACGGCCGCAGCCCGCTGCAGCACGCGCTTGCGGACGGCGAGGACTTTGAATTGATTCTCGCTGTTCCGCCCGACGAGGCGCAACGTCTGCTCGCCACTCAGCCCTTGGATGTTCCCCTGACCGCGATTGGGGAGTTCGTCGCAGAACCAGGGCTGTGGCAAGTCGATGCGGCGGGGCAGCGCACGAAGTTGCCGGCGAGCGGCTACGAACATTGAAGCGATCCGCGAAACATAACAATCGAGGGGAACATGGCGCAGTTTGTCTTTGATGCCCAGAACGAAGCCGACACGGTGGCACTCGGACAAGCGCTCGCCGATTTGTTGCCCGACGGGACGACCGTGGCGCTCAACGGTACGTTGGGGGCAGGCAAGACGCGCTTAGTGCAGGCGATTGCCAGCGCTGCGGGGGTAGAGCCGGGCACGGCCGTCAGTCCCACGTTTGTCCTGCTGCAAGAGTATCACGGCCGGCGCGCCATTTACCACGTCGATGCGTACCGCTTGCGCGACGAGGATGAGTTTTTGGAACTGGGCGCCGAAGAATACCTGGCCTCTCCGGGACTGGTATTTATTGAGTGGGCCGAACGCGTTGCCGGAGCGCTGCCGCGGGAGCGGATGCAGATCGACATTTCCGAAACCGGAGTGACATCGCGTCGTTTTCAATTGACGGCGCACAGTCCGGCTTTGGTTGCCGTCATCGATAAAATGACCGCCTGGGGACAGGGGCGCGTTCGCTGAGCGACCCCGCGTGCTGGAAATCCGCAAGCGGCGCCGAACTTTGCCCTGCAGCAATCCGTAGGGGTTATGCAGAGTTTATGGTCCGCCTGGCACCACCGATCAGGTGGGGACCCGGCCTGAATCGCGGTGAAATCGCCCGGATTGACTCCCTTTTTGTTGCCAATTTTGGCTTCCCTGGGTCTACTAAGAGATAGCCCTCGGCGCGGGTCGACACACGCGTCGCATGCCGCTTGAGCGATTGACTTTGCGAGCATGCGTTGCGCAGCGATTAGGGGGCTAGGAACAGTTGCAGACTCCTATCATCCACGGCCCATCATGTTGAACTACCTGGAACGTTTGCCGTGCCGCGCGCGCCTTGGTGAGACCGCGAGAGCAGAACTGCGCCGCGCGACCGCTCAGTATCGGCGGCTCGCTCTGGAAACGCTCGACGACCGGCTCATGCTGACCGCCGCGCCGGGCGACACGTTCGTCACGTTCAACACCAACATGGGGTCGTTCCAGGTCGAGTTGTTCAATTCGACCGCGCCGCAAACCGTCGCCAACTTCTTGAGCTACGTCGATAGCGGCGCGTACAACAATTTATTCTTTCATCGTGTTGTGGCGGGCTTCGTCGCGCAGACCGGCGGCTTCAACACCAATGGTGCACCCTATACG
>CAMFLN010000762.1 GCA_945957305.1 uncultured Planctomycetaceae bacterium
ATGTTGATCGCTGGCATGCGCGGCCGCTGGCGCCAGCAGCGATTGCCAGAGGCCGCGTGCGAATGTTAAATCCGCATCAGGGCCATGACTGGCCAGGATCACAAGTCCACCGACGCCGACGATGAATCCTACGGTTGGAATGATTCGCTGCATCACGATCGTTCTCCCACAAAAGTCGCCACGCATTCGAACGCGGAGCTGAATTTTCCGCGACAGTCACGCGAGCACCGGTCCAACGGAGTTGCCGGCGACCGCTCGTCGGCGCGTGAACATTTTTTCCGTTCGCGGGGAATATCGGCGGCGGGCCGATCGAAGATTGAGCGAATGTGGCAAACTTTGCCGGTTACGCGAACTTGGCCAGAAGTTGCGGCTAAGCAGTCGCTGCTAGCAGAGGTCGCGCCGCGGAGCATCACACGCCAGGCGAAGAAGCGATCAAAAAGGTTCTCGATTCTTCGTCAGCAACCGAGGTTGATCCAAATTCGCCATTGGTGGTAGTCTACCGCCGCAAACTTGGGAATTGCCTGGCCGAGCGCGTGTCGCCCGGGCAATGTCGAAGCGGAAGAAATGGACTTCGTCGATCCGCAGCGCGTCAGGGAGTGACGGTTCTGCGCTACTGCCGTGCATTGATCGGCCAAGCGAGTTGTAGGCGCGTTCGAGATGTGGCGACCGAAGGTCCCGCGGGACTCGCCGGTTGCTGGCCTGCTCTCTTTTCTCAATTCAGTTACTGGTGGACTGCCATGCATTCGCCTGCTCAATCGATCGCGAAAATTACGCTGCTGAGCCTGACCGTGGGATGTTTCCTCGGCGCGGGAAGCGAATCGCTGGCTCAAAGCTCCCTGAAGATCAAAGTGGACACGGGCGAACCGCAATGGATCTGGTCCGCGGCCGCCACAAAAGAAAAAGTGCCCGCCGAGCATTGCTACTTCCGCAAGACGTTCACGATGGGGGACGTCGAACACGGCAAAGTGCAGATCACCTGCGACGACCGCTATGACTTGTACGTCAACGGGCGCCTCGTGGGATCGGGCAATGAATGGAAAAAACTGAAGACGTTCGAAATCGATCGGTACCTGCAGTCGGGCGAAAACGCTGTCGCCGTGCATGCCGAAAATACCACCGCGGGCAGCGCCGGTCTCGTGGCTCGCATCACAGTGCGGCAAAAGGGGAGCACCGACGTCTCGCATTCGACCGACGGCACTTGGAAAACCAGCCCGCACGAAGCCGTGGGCTGGGAGAAACCAGGATTCAACGACTCCGAGTGGACGTCGGCACAGGTCTTGGGCGAATTCGGCCAGGCCAGCCCGTGGGGTAAGCAGGTGACCACGGCCGACGGCACGCAGGTCGCCCGGTTTACTATCAATCCCGAGTTTCGCGTGGAGCGGGTGCTAAGCGCCAGCGACACCGGCTCGTTGATCGCCATGACCTTCAACGAGTTTGGCGAGATCCTCGCCTCGCGCGAAGGCGGGCCGATCCAACTCATCACGGATAACGATCAGGACGGCATCCCGGAAACAGTCGCCACGTATTGCGAAGACGTGAAAAGCGCTCAAGGCATGCTGGCGCTTAATGGCAGTGTCTTCGCGATCGGCTCAGGTCCCGAAGGAATCGGCCTGTACCGTTTGACGGACGAAAACCAGGATCGCAAGGCTGATGCCGTTAAGTTGTTGCTGAAGTTCAAAGGCGAGATGCACGAGCATGGGCCGCACGCGGTCGTGCTTGGCCCCGATGGCTTGATTTACATCATGGTGGGCAACCACTCAAGTTGCCTGGCTCCGCCCGAGGCCAACAGTCCACATCATCATTGGTACGAAGGGGACTTGGTTCAGCCACGTTATGAAGACGCGGGAGGACACGCCGTCGGGGTCAAGGCTCCGGGGGGCGTCGTCGTACGCACCGATACCGAGGGAAGCTTCATGCAAGTCTTTGCCGGGGGCTTCCGCAATGCTTATGACCTGGCTTTCAATCGCCAAGGAGATCTCTTTACGTTCGATTCCGACATGGAATGGGACGAAGGGCTCCCCTGGTACCGCCCGACCCGCGTCAATCACGTCATTCCCGGTGGCGAATTCGGCTGGCGCAGCGGTTGGGCCAACTGGCCCGAGTACTTCTATGACAGCCTGCCGGTCACACTGAATGTCGGTCGTGGCTCTCCGACGGGCATGGTGGTCTACAACCATTACATGATGCCGGCGCGTTACCACAACGCGCTGTTTGCCTGCGATTGGTCCCAAGGACAGATCCTGGCAATCAAGATGACACCGTCCAAGGGGACGTACGAAGCCAAGAGCGAAGTCTTCCTCGAAGGGCGACCGTTGAATGTGACCGACATCGAAGTCGGACCCGACGGTTGGTTGTACTTCTGCACGGGCGGCCGCGGCACTGACGGCGGGATCTACCGCGTGGTCTGGACCGGCAAGGTGCCACCCCGCCCCGCGGCGCCGGGCGCGGTTGAGGCGATTTACACGCCGCAGCTCGATAGCGCTTGGGGACGCCAGCGGGTCGCGACGATTCAACAAAAGCTCGGCCCGAAGTGGGATCGCGAGCTGACGGGCATTGCTGAGAACGCCAAAAACAAGGCGGAGGACCGCTTACGCGCCTTGGACTTAATGCAATTGCTCGGTCCTTTTCCAACGGGACCGCTGTTGGTCAAGCTATCGCGCGATCAAAACCGCGACGTACGCGCCAAGGCCGCCTACCTGATGGGGCTGCACCCCGATGAACAGACGGCCGCCGCGCTGGTCACGATGCTCGACGACACCGATCAAACCGTGGCGCGCGTGGCCTGCGAAGCGATTGTGCGCAGCGACGCTTCTCCCCCCGTGCAGAAGCTGACCAAGCTTGCCGCGAGCCCCAACCGCTACGTGGCGTTTGCGGCCGGCCGAGCACTCGAAAAACTGCCGCAGGATACCTGGCAGGATGAAGTTCTGAATTCGCGCAACATCCGCGTGTTTTTGATCGGCGGTGCTGCGC
>CAMFLN010000763.1 GCA_945957305.1 uncultured Planctomycetaceae bacterium
GCGAACGCCATCGGGGATTTTGATCTCCGCCGCCTCGCCGAGTGCGACAATCTTGCCGTCCTTGACCACGACCACCCCATTTTGAATTGGCTGGCCGGCCATGGTGTAAACCGTTTTGCCGCGCACGGCGATTTGTGCCGTTGCGTAATGCGGCGCCGCGACCATCGTGACCAGGGCCGACACGAGCACAACGATCGCGCGTCCCGCGGGTACTCGGAGCGTGAACAAGGGAGAAGTCATTCCTGGTTGGCCTTCATCAAATGGTCGAAGCAGCAGAAGTAGGGGGATTGATCATGCGCGGCGCCATAACCCCCGGTGGCGTACAGTCGGTCTTGTGAATTTGTGCGGTCGAAGGCCTTTTTTCCTTCGACCCAGGTTTCGAGCACGTGCGAATAGACGCTCAGCGGATCACCGTCCAGGATGACGAAATCGGCGTCCTTGCCGACGGTGAGTGAACCAATGCGTTTGTCCAGATCGAGCATTTCGGCGCCGGCGATAGTCAGAGCCTCGAGCGCCGCCTGGCGTGACAGGCCGGCGCGCACACCGAGTGCCGCCATGCGGCGAAAGATGCGTGAATCGGTGATCCAATCGTCGGTGTGGAAGGCGACACGCACGCCCGCTTTTTCCAGAATGCCGGCGGTCGACATTTGCATATCGCGGGCTTCGAGCTTACCGCCCGGCGAATCAAGCAAGATCACCGAACAGGGAACTTTGGCCGCGGCGATCTCGGCGGCGACCTTCCAACCGTCGCTGACATGGTGCAGCACGACGCGGAAACCGAATTCCTGCGACAGCCGAATGACGGTCATGATGTCGTCATGACGATGCGTGTGATGGTGCACGACGCGGCGCCCTTGCATGGCCTCGACGAGTGCTTCGAGATTCAGGTCGCGCGGCGGAAGCTTGTCGGGATCCCCCTTGGCCTGATCGATCTTGTACTGATACTCGCGGGCCTTGATGTACTGCTCGCGCACGAGAAAGGCGCTCTTGCCCCGCGTGCCGGGAAACGGCGTGGCCCGCATCGAGTTGGTGCCGTTGGCCATTTTCAAACCGCCGGTGGGCTTGCCCGCCCCGTCGAGTATGAACAGATCGTCAATCTTGGTCGGCGCCTGATCAGAGAAGCGGAGCTTGACGTAGATCGTTTGCCCACTGATCAAATGCCCTGAGCCGGGCATGATGTTGAGCGTCGTTAGCCCGCCAGCGAGTGCTCGCTTAAAGCCCGAGTCGCGGACATTGAGCGAATCGAGGATGCGCACTCCCGGCTGGATGGGACCGCTGCCATCGGCGCCGCCGATACCGCCGATGTGGCTGTGCGTGCAAACGATGCCCGGCATGATGACGCGACCTTTGGCGTCGACTTGCCGCGCGCCGTCGGGAATCTTTACAGCATCGGTCGGACCGACTGCCGCGATCTTGCCGTCGGCGATGACCAGCGTGCCCGCGGGGATCTCGCCACCGGCGATCGGAATAATTTTCGCCCCGACGAAGGCCGTGGGAACGTCAGCGGCGTACAGGTGGCAGGTGCCAGGAAGCAGCGCTCCCAACAGCAACGCGAATCGATAGAAGTTAGGCATAGGATGCAACGGGATCTGTAATCAAGGTGATGCAGCGATGTTGACGCGACGTTTCACGCCAGGCTCTTTCTGCGCATGATCTCTTGCATGGCGGCGACAGTAAAGCCTCCTTGTAAATCTCCTGCCGCGTCGAGGTAGCACCAGTCATTCAAATCCGCCAGTTCGACCGACACTTTCGAGCCAAACTCCAAGGGCCCCAAATCTGCCGGCTCGTTGGCCAGGGTTCCATAGATCCTGTCCCCTTCGATCGCGGTCACAACCAGCCAGATGAACTCCGTGACCTCCTCGTGGGTGATCGGCGCTTTGATCGCATGATTTTCGCCGGTATTCGACTCGAACGCGGCCACAAACTGCGGCCAGGTTTCCCTCGCTTTCTGCACGGCGATCTCCATTTTCGGATCGTCTTCAGCGACCGGTATCACCGGCAGGGTCGACGTTTCCCGCAACGCGGCGAGCGGGTCGTCAGACAGCAGGGCGTTTACCGTCTTTTCATTGATGGCATAGCCGACATTTTCGTCGGGCAAGAAAATCAGCAGGCAGTTATCGTCGAGCAATTCCGCGAAGAGCCGTGCGATCCGCGAATACCAGTCCGCCTTTTGTTTGTCGGTGAGTTTATTTTGCAGATTCATCGCGTCGATCGAGAACCAGGCCTTATGCTCGCGAAACAATTCGCGAGTGCGAAGGTCCATCATCGAGTCGGCCACTGCGTCGACGTCTTTAACGTAAGGCCGTGGGAAATTGTTGACGAGAAAGATGTGGTCACGATGAAAGATTGTGTTGGCGATTCCTGCGCACACGACGAAACCGTCCGCGCCTTGAGCCGATCCATCTCCGAGATCCGCATGCCACACGCGGCCCGCCGTTTTGGCCAGGATGAGCGGATCGAGTTCCCGCGGTTCACGCTGCAATGCCACGAGCGAGATCAGCGGTGACTGCGGCTTTTTTCGCCGTCGCCAATAAAACCAAGCTCCCGCTCCGGCACCCAAGACCCCAATAATCGCAATGGTGTATCCCACGGAACTTGCTCCTGAAATTGAGAGTTTCGGAAGATGCTTGCGATCTTGGCTGCCACAGGGCTCGAAAGTAAATAGTGAGTTCACACCAGTTACCGGGCGTTTCCCAATTTCATCGTAGTTGCCGGTCCCCGCGGTTAGAAGCCGGCGGGCGTCCCCGAACTGGCCGCTATTCATCGAAATCCATCTTGTCGATCGCGTCGAGATACTCCTGCGGAAAGATCGGGTCGGCGGGATTATGCTCTCTTGCGGGAGGGTGTTTCTGGGGGGCTTGCCGCGTCGGCGCGTCGGTGAACTTCGCCAGCCAGAATTCCACTTCGCTCGCGGCGAGCGGAGTGGCGGGTTTGCGGACCTTCGCAGGGGCCCGGCGGGCGGCGTTGCGC
>CAMFLN010000764.1 GCA_945957305.1 uncultured Planctomycetaceae bacterium
GCAAAGCACCGAGCACAGGCGGCCCGTGCGGTGAAGTCCGTCTTGAATCGTACCAGAGTGCGCGCGGGCTGACGACCCGCCCGGCCAGGGCGATTGCTTGTGGGCCGTTGCGCTAGGGAATTACGGCAAGATCGTCACCGTCGGCACGGCGGAAGCGTGGTCACGCCAGTACGCCCCGGCTAACGCTGAAGAGCGGCTCGGGCGGTGGACGATGAATGCTTGCAGGACCCTCCGGATACCCGGCAACTGCGCTGGGGTGGCAATCCTGCCGGGTTACATAGATTGTGGCGAGAAGACGCACATGTGGCGGTCATTGTTTCTGGCCATTGGCGCGACCGTCTGTATGCTGGGCGCGGAATGCCTGGTCGTCGACGACTTCATCCTGGCCAACCGCGGCGCGCCTAACAGCGGGGATGCGGCGAAAGTTAGCCGCGACATCAAGCCACCCGAGTGGGCACCGTGGAGCCTGCTCTCGGCGGGCGCGGTAACGATGCTTTATTCGTTCACGATTCCGCAGCGTGTGAAGCACTAATGCGCTGCGTTGAGGGGTGCTCGCCCAGTGCGCACCTGCAAGAGCAGCATCACCCCGACGGGACGCCGTTGCGATAGGTGGTCCCTTCGAGAAGTTCTCCGGATTCTTTCCATTCGAACAGGTCCCCGTGCTTGCGCCCCAGGCGGTACCCGATCACCGATTTCGGCGCACCGGACTCGAACCAGGTCATTGCTCTGCCGTTGAGCGTATTGTCGTCATACAGCGATTCGGATTTTTTGTTGCCGTTTTCGTACCACTCGATGGCCAGGCCTGTCTTCGCCCCTTCGTCGTATTCCGTCACCGACTGTAGCTGGCCGTTCTTGTACCACGTGGTATGAGTGCCGACGAAATCCCCCTCGTCGTAAGTGGCGTCGACTTTTGGTTGATGCGCGTACTCGTCAGACCACCATTCCTTCCAAGCCCCGTCGCGCACCCCGTCGCTGTATTTACCTTGCGATTTCAAGCTGCCGTCGGGATGCCACTCGGTGTACTCGCCGTCCAGCGCGCCGTCAGCGTACGTGCGCTCGGTCTTTGCCTGGCCGTTGGGATACCACTCGGCGTAGCGGCCGTGCTTTGTTCCCTCTTTGTATTCCACTTCCAGCGATTTGTGCTTGGTACGGTAATACAGCACCGAGAGTCCGTGCTTCGAGCCGTGTGAGAATTCGGTCACCTCTTGCGGCGTGCCGTCGCTGTACCAACGGCTGAGCGTGCCGTGAGGTGTATCGCGATCGAAGGTTCTCTCGACGGCAACTTGCCCCGAAGGGTGCCAGGCAATGAATTTGCCGTTCTTGGCCCCGGCCAGATAGGTCGTCTCTTGTTTTTTCTCACCATTGGGATGATAGAGCGTCTCGGGGCCCTCCTTTGTCTCGCGGCGGTACGTGCCTTCCCCTTTTTTCTGGCCTGATTCGTACCATTCGATCCAGGGACCATCGCGCTGGCCGTCACGATAGACGTAGCGGCTGGCTTTGGGCCCTTTCTCGTAATAGGTCTCCACGACCCCGTGATCGATCAGATCGCCTTTGGGGTTCTTGCGCACCTGCCGTTTGGCGCGCAGCGCGCCCGAGCGGAATTTCTCCTCGACCACTTGTGTCGCAGGCGCTGGTGCCGGTTGCGCAGGCGCAAGCGCAGGAGTCATACCGAAGAAGAGGCCGATGACCGCGACCGAGATCATGGCGAGTGCCATCCAGGGCGAGGAAGCGGAATGGGGAATGAATCGCCGAGAAATCGGCGCTTGTGTCCCCCTGGGTTCTACCTTAACCGCGAAATGATGATTTGGGTACTGAACGCCGATCGCCGGCAACGTCCATCCCGGCAGGCAGTCGGTAAAGTCGGTACTTTCGGCACCGCTAGCGGCAGACGGCAACGTTGGCACCAGTCATGGATTGGCCGGCTGGTCGCTCGTGCCGTCGGCTTTCGGCGGGGCACCTTCCTCGGCCTCTGCCTTGTTTCCGTCTCGCAGCACGTCGAAGTAGGTGCGCGCATGCTCGCGATAGCCACGCGGCAGTCTCGTCTCGGCCAGCGGATCGGCAGCGCCGCCGCGGGCTGCTTCCAGTTGTGATTGAATTTCTTGTTCGACCCGTCCCTTCGAATTCGGACCGTCCACACGTCCTACGACGCTGACCGCGCCGGGGCCGATTTGTTGCCTGGTTCGCGTGTCGTACAGGCCGGTTTGAATCTCGTCCTCGGGCCGATCGGCGTCGACATGCCCACGGCCCGGTTGCAAACCGCGTCGCGATTGCCCCTCGCGTTCGCCGCGGCAATTTTCGCAGCCACGCCCGTCACAATCCGGGCAGGCCATGGCGTCTTTGGCTTCGGCCATTTGTGCCATAGCCTCGTCCAGCAGCTCCGCCTCGGCGCCTTGTTGCGCCATTTGTTCGAGGTCCCCCTGCATCTGCGCCATCGCCGAGGCCGCTTCCTCGTTATTTCCTTGTTTGGTGCACTCGGCGCATTTGCCCATTTTTTGAGCGAGTTGCTCCAATTGCTCCATCTGCGGACGTTGCTGCTGCAGTTTGGCCAACTGGCGCTCCAACTGCTCGGCCTGCTCGGTTTGGCCGGCGGCGCGCTTCTGCGCAATTTGCGATTTGAGCGCGTCCTCTCTCTGGCGATGCTGCTCGGCGGCCGCCTTCAGCTTCTGCTCCATGTGCTCCAGCTGCTTGGCCAGATCGGCTTTCGCTTCTCCGTCAAGCTTGCCCGATTGCAGTTGTTCTTGCAGCGCTTGCAGCTCCTTGGCGGCCTGCTTCAGGTCGCCGTCTTTCAAGGCTTCCGCCAGTCGATCGGCGGGACCTTTGGCGAGGTCCTTCAATTGCTCGAGTTGCTCTTTGACTTTGTCGCTGCCGCGCAACTGCTCGCGCCGCTGCTCGAGTTCCTTGTTCAAGTCGTTGAGCTTAACGAGCGCGTCGCGCCGATCGTCGTCCCCTTTCGAGAGCTTCTCCAGGCC
>CAMFLN010000765.1 GCA_945957305.1 uncultured Planctomycetaceae bacterium
TCCCATGCGCGTCGGCGACGTCGTGACGATCGGCGGCATTAGTGGCAGCGTGGCACGAATTCGCATTCGCGCCACGACGATTACCGATGCCGATCGCAAGGAGCTGATCGTTCCTAACAAGGAATTCATCACTGGCCAGCTGATCAACTGGACGCTGTCGGACACGGTGCTGCGGATGGTCATTCGGGTGGGGGTGGCCTTTGGCACCGACGTGGCCCTGGCCCGGCGGCTGTTGCTCAAGGCGGCTCAGGAGGATACACGGGTGCTGCGCGACCCGCCGACCACCGCGGTCTTCGATCAATTTGGCGACAGCACGCTGGAATTCGAGCTCCGCTTGTTCGTCGGCGGACTGGAACAATTCGCCGAGATTCGCCATGATCTCAATACCCGCATCGACTACCTGTTTCGCGAGGCGGGCATCGAATTGGCTTATCCGCAACGAGACGTTCATGTGCGTTCGGTCGCGGCGGCGCTGGGCACATTGCCGCGTGTCGCCGAATCGACGCTGAAACGCGCAAGCTGAGTTCATGAGCAAACACGGCCATCGCCGGCGCCGCAAACCGCGGTTTTCGCGCCGCAGCAAGCCGGGCGATCTGCCAGGGCTGTTGCAGCCCGATCCCGAGTCGCCACCGCCGGTCGTACACGTCATCGCCTACGGTCCGGACCAATTGCTGGAGAAGCGCGTCACCGACTGCCAGCAAGTGCGCGACCTGGTCGGCAAAGCGCCGGTGACCTGGATCAACGTCGAAGGGCTGGGCGACGCCAACACGATTCGCTCGATTGGCGAGCTGTTTCATTTGCACCCGCTCGCGCTCGAGGACGTCGTCAACACACATCAGCGCCCCAAGGCGGAGCCGTACCAGGGCTCTTTGTTCATCGTGGCGCGGATGGCCGAATTGAACGATCGCCTGGAGACGGAACAGATCAGCCTGTTCCTCGGTCAAAACTTTGTCGTGACGTTTCTCGAAGATCCCGGCGACGCCTTTGACACGGTGCGCCAACATCTGCGTCATTCGCAGGGGCGTATCCGTTCCAGCAATGCCGGTTACCTGGCGTACGCGCTTCTGGATGCGGTCGTCGATGGGTACTTTCCAGTGGTCGAGGAATACGGCGAGCGACTGGACGAGATCGAGGACGAGGTCGTCAGCCGCCCCAGCCGGGCGACGATCGCCTGGGCCCACCAGGTGAAGCGCGACTTGCGGGGCTTGCGCCGCGCGGTCTGGCCGCTGCGCGAGGCGATCAACGCCCTGTCGCGAGACCAGAGTGAGTTCATCGACGCCGAAACGCGCGTCTACTTGCGCGATTGCTATGACCACACGGTGCAGATCATCGACATCGTCGAAACCTATCGCGAGTTGGACGCCGACTTGACCGACCTGTACTTGTCGAGCTTGAGCAATCGGCTGAACGAGGTGATGAAAGTCCTGACGATCATCGCCACGATCTTCATGCCGCTGTCGTTTATCGCCAGCATCTACGGCATGAACTTCAACCCCCAGGCCTCGCCCTATAACATGCCCGAGCTGAATTGGCGCTACGGCTATCCGTTCGCGCTGGGGTTGATGCTGGTGACGGCCGTGGGCATGTACTGGTTCTTTCGCTACAAGCGGTGGGTCGGGCCCGACAGCTTGGAACGGCAGGAGCGCGAAGCGCGTCGCGGCTTGCGCGCGGACGCCGAGGATCAGGATAAGACCACCGCCGCCGCGCAGCACAATGGGTCTGTGCCGGCGAAACCGAACTGAGCGAACTTGTAAACGCCGCGCGCCTACTTCAAATCGACTGACCAGTAGGCGTTGTCCAAAAAGCTCTTCCAGCTCTCGTACTTGGGATTGCCCAGCTTGATGCTCAAGAGCGGGCTGCGTTTCGGCTTGACCGGTTGCCGGATCAGGTGCATGTGCGCTTCTTGCGGCGTGCGGCCTCCTTTTTTCACGTTGCACTTCACGCAGCTGCAGACGATGTTCTCCCAGCTGGTGTCGCCGCCGCGGCTGCGCGGCTTGACGTGGTCCAGGCTCAGTTCGCTGGTGGGAAACTTCCGCCCGCAATACTGACAGCGGTTGCCGTCACGAGCGAAGATGTTGCGCCGATTGAAGCGGATGGCCTGCTTCGGCAATCGATCGTAGGACAGCAGGCGAATCACGCGCGGGACCTGGATCTCGAAATTGACGGAACGGATCCAGTCGTCATGCGGGGCCTTGAAATTAGCCCGCATTTCGCTGATTTCGCGCCAGCTGTCGAAATCGTAGTTGGCGTATTGCCCTTCCTCGACGTGAATGACTTCGGCCAATTCGCGAAACAGCAGGCCGAAGGCCCGCCGGACGCTAATCACATGCACGGCCATGTACAGCCGATTCAAGACCAGGACGCTCGCACTCAACGGACTGACCGCCGCATTCGTCATGGATGCCTCGCAGGTGGTGGAATACCGATTCGCGAGATCGCCGGCTACAACTCCCTGTTGCCCTGGACTTCGATCTGCGACCGAGTTCCGGATGCATGCCCTATCCCCGGATGGGGTATGCAGGGCATTCTATTCGCCCCCCATGCGACCGGCTAGTCAATTTGCCGCCCAGCGCCGCGTAGCTATCGGGGTGGAAACGACGTGGGTTCCCCCCCGGATGCAATCGCCAACGCGCGGAATCGCGCGCCTGCCACACGCTGGGGCGGCACATTTCTAGGGTCTTGTCAAGCATTCACAACGCCTGAATCCTCGCAAAAAACAACGTCCAAAAATGCCCTAAGACGGCTTGCTCCCAAGCGCGAATTGTCATTAGGATGAACTTTGTTCTGATGCAAACGAACTTCGACTTTTGAACAGGCGCACCGCGCCTGGCACGGGGAACAAAGCGATGATCCATTACTCGTGCGACCTCTGCAAACGGCCTCTCGATCCTGAGGACGATTTGCGTTACGTCGTGAAAATGGATGTCTATGCGGCCTTCAATCCGCTGGACTTGGACGGGCCCGAGG
>CAMFLN010000766.1 GCA_945957305.1 uncultured Planctomycetaceae bacterium
ATGTTGTATTGGCCGACGGTAAATACCAGGTCCATCATTTGCCGGGTATCGAACTGCTGGGCCAAATCCTTCCACGTCTCATCGCTCAGGCACGCCTGGCGGTGCAATTCATCCACGGCCGCGAGCAGCAGCCTGTCGTGCGCGCTTAGGCCCGCCGCGTCTGGCCCGGTTTGGATGCGGCGAATATCGTCAACGGTCAGTCCGGCTTCCTTGCCAATCACGACATGATGCCCCCATTCATATTCGGCCTGGCAGAGCCAACCAATGCGCAGGATCAAGATCTCTCGATCCCGCGGCGGGAGCGTGTTATTCCGCAAAACGTGGGCGGCGAAGACCAACCAATCCCGCGCCAGATCATGATGCTGGGCCATGGTTGAAAACACGTTGAACACGCGCCCCGATTGTTGGAATGGCAGGAGCAGCTTTTGCTGTTCCTCGGCCATTTCATCACGCGCAAGTGGCTTGATCCGCGGCTGCGTCGGACGCGGCACGCTGGAATTTCCCCCCGCTTTCGGCGCCGGCTCATAAGACACGGCACTGGTCGCATGACCGATCGTGATGCCCACGGCCAAGAAGATCATCTGCTGCAGCCAGGTCGATTTCATGCCATTCCCCTTGCGCGTTACTAATGCCATGCCGCGGATACGCCTGACGGGCGGAGTATCCGCCCCCACAGCATAAGCAGGGATGCCGGCCACGGCAAAACAGGCAGCAGTGCCGGGCGAAGTGCAATTCCGCCGCACGTGCGCATTCGCTTTATCGCCGCGCGGAGATGGACGCCGCAGGATGAGTGAAATGCCGCCGAAACGCCGGCGCCAGGTGCGACGCCCGCAGCGAGTTAGACGTCACTGACCACGGGGATCGACATGAAATGGCCGCGGCTGACGTAGCACGCCTCGCCACAAGGGCGGCACGACGTGATCATCGTGCGAACCTTGACGTAGTAGCCCCGCCCGGTCGCAATGCGAATCTCGACTTCTTCCAGCGGCAGTGGCATGTGGTGCATCAGCCCGATCCCTTGTGGGGACAAATCACGGCTGAAAGCCGACATTCGGCATCCTTCGCTGACCAGGATCGACACTGGGCGAAAGAACGGATGCCGCGTGCCCATCGACGGTTCGCGCGCGTCATCTTCCCGCGCCTCGGACAAGAGGCTGCGCATGGATTGACGCAGCGCCTGTCGGTTTTCCAGATCGATGGACATGGAAAGCACTCTCTGTTAGCTCGGTCCCGGTCTAGGCCCCTCTTCCCACATATATAGCTTGCTAAGGAAACCACGAGTTTTTCCGGCGGGATAAAAACCGGCGAAATCCGCCAGACTGTACCCAATTCTCGCACACAAATCCCTCACAAGTTCCGTTACTACCGGCAAAACGGACAGTGCGGGGAGACAAGGTTCGGCGCGACAAAGTTCAGGCATTTCCTGGCAAATCCGCCGTGAGCGTGGCATGCGGCCAAAGTTTCGGTTAAAGGCCAAGATTTCTCCACGAGCGTCGAATAGGAATCGACGTTCCGTGTTCGGTAATCGCATCCTTGCTCTCGGGCCAGCATTAGGTAATCCATGTGTTATCGCATTGACGAAGTGAGCTTCCGCGCAACCGCTTATCTCTTGCTGCCTCTGGCCATCGCAGCAGCTCGTATCCCAGGGGCATGTGCCGCAGACAAAGCCCCGGCCTCGCCGGAGTCAAATGTCACGACTTCTACAAAGTCGGAAAAGCCCACGGCCGCGGAGCTGTTCGACCAACTACGTGAGGCGGACGCGGCCCTGCATGGTTTTGACTATGCCAAGGCTTTAGAACTGTACGAGCGCATCACTCAAGCCAATCCTTATCATGGCGATCTCTGGCTCCGGCTGGCGCGTTGCCAGGAACAGGCGGGCCAACTTGATCGTGCAATTGAGTCATTCGAGCGCGGGCTGGAATTGGGGGACGACTCGCCGCCGGGGCAGGTTCAGTATCAAATTGCCGTGCTTCAGGCGCGCCGCGGTCAAGTCGACCAAGCCATTGACTGGCTCGAACGGGCGCTCGCGGCGCGACACGAACATCGCCACGTCTTGCGCACAGATAAGCGTTTGGACCCATTGCGGTCGGATCCTCGCTTCCTCCGCCTCGCCGCCCTTGCTGACAAAGGCAGACCGGACCGTGTCGAATGCTGGCGGCGCGATCTCGACTATCTGAGCGAAGAAGCGGCCCGGATGCACCCTGGCTGGCGCGATGGGACGCGCCCGGAACAGTTTCTGCAGCAAGTGGCCGACCTCAAGCAGCGCGTCGCTGAATTAAGCGATGAGCAGATGCTCTGCGAGATCGACCGCCTGATGGTGCTGCTGGGCGACGGTCATTCTCATCGCGGCTCGCGCGGAAACGTGCCGGCCAGCCCACGATTGCCGTTGCGGTTCTACTGGTTTGCCGACGGCTTATTCATCATTGACGCTGCCGCGCCGTACGAAAATCTAATCGGTTGCCGCGTCGACAAATTCGCAGACACAGCCACGGTCGACGTCGAAAAGCATTTGGCCACTGTCGTCAGCCGCGACAACCCGATGGGCATCCGCTGGATTGGCGCCCTGCTGCTAGCGGACACGGGCAGGTTGGCCTCGCTGGGCATCGTGCCTGCGGCGGGACCGGTCACGCTCCATGTAACTCAGCGCGACGGGCAGGCCGCTGCCGTCCGTGTCGAACCCCTCGCGGGCCTCAATGCATCGAGCAAGCTGTTCGCCTCGCGGCTCGCCGACGCGCCTGACAAGCCGCTTTATCTGTCGCGGGTCGAAGAGAATCTGTGGTATCAGCCGCTGCAGGAATTCGACGTGTTGTACATTCAGTTCAACGTAGTCGGCAACCAGAAAGGACGGCAACTAAAGGATGTCGCTGCCGCCATCCGGCAACAGATCGCCGATCATCCGCCACGTGCGGTAATATTGGATCTGCGCCACAACGGCGGTGGCGACACGTATCTCTATCCGCCGCTGC
>CAMFLN010000767.1 GCA_945957305.1 uncultured Planctomycetaceae bacterium
CTATGACAGCTCGCATACTTCAGATGGCCTCGATCCTGTCGATCGGTCTGCCACTGGCCGTGATGGCGGCGCCGCGGGAAGTGACGACCAAGACGTCGGCAACAGGCACGGCACAAGAAGCAACCGAAGCGAAGCCGATGCTTTTCCGGGCCAGCACCCTGGAAAAGCTTAAAGTGCGCAATTTGTCGGGGGACGACCTCGGCAAGATTTCAGACATGGTCATCGACGCCAATACGGGCAAGATCACCTACGTGGCTCTCGATTTTGGCGGCTTTTTGGGCGTCGGTGACAAACTGTTCGCAGTCCCGTGGCACTCGTTCCGTTATGAAATGGCGAACAACGAAGAGCACCTGGTGTTGGATGTGCCCAAGGAGCGCTTGAAACAAGCGCCCGGATTCGACAAGAGCCACTGGCCGAATATGGCCGACCCGCAGTGGTCGCATGACGTCGATAAGTTTTACGGTCCGCCGCGGACGGCCCGACGTGCGGCTCCTTGAAGAGGTGGCTTAACCGTGACGAAAGAGATCAATTAGCGACGAGATACACATCGAAGAGTCCTCGCCTCGTCGCTATGCATGCCGTCAAGGATCGACCAACCAGCCCTGGCGGTCCTTGACGGCTTCTTTTTTGCCCAGGGCGATTTGCAAGGTGGCGCTTCATGCCCCTTACCCTCTCCTGGACAGATGCAGCTTTGCGCCTGGGATTGGCTCTGCTGGCCGGGGCCTGCCTGGGATTGAATCGCAGCGAACGAGGACAAGCGGCCGGCTTGCGCACGACCATGCTGGTCTGTGCCGCCTCGGCTGTCTCGATGATTCAGGTGAATCTACTGCTCGCCACCTCGGGCAAGGCGCCCGATTCGCTCGTGATGCTCGACCTGATGAGACTCCCGTTGGGCATCCTCTCCGGAATGGGATTCATCGGAGGGGGCGCGATCCTGCGGCGTGGGAACATGGTCCGCGGCGTCACGACCGCAGCCACGCTGTGGTACGTCACGGTGATGGGCTTGTGTTTTGGCGGAGGACAAATTGCCTTGGGTCTCGCGATGTTGGCTCTCGGCTTGGGCATCCTGGTGGGGATGAAAGGTGTTGAACATCGCTTGCCGAGCCGACGCCGAGCGCGCTTGACACTCATCCTCGCCCCCGATGGCCCCGCCGAAGAGGACCTTCGTGCCATGCTCGCCGAGGGCGCCTTGGCACTGTGCTCTTGGAGCGGCGTCTACCTGGGAGGAGGCAAACCGCGACGCATCCAATGCGATGTCAAATGGCATTGTCCCTCGCGCACTACGAAGCTACCGGCAGTGGTCAAACAGCTTTCGCAACTCCCAGGCATCGCTCGGGTGCGGTGGGATTGGCAAGACTAAAGCTTTTACAAGAACGGAACTGACTAGAAACAGGCCCGTCTCGGCTACTGCGCGGCTGCGTTGTAGTCCGGATTTGGCGTAGGCATTTCGGCGTCGACCTCTTTGCGCCAATCCGCCAGCGCCGTGCGCAGCTGCGCGGTGCGAGCGGGCATTTCGGCGGCAAGGTCGTGCTGCTCTGTGGGATCTTGTTGCAGGTTATAAAGTTCGACGCGTTGATCTTCAAAGAATTCGATCAACTTCCAGTCGCCGGCACGAATCGCGCCGCCGGGCGATCCTCCTTGATTCCCGTAATGAGGATAGTGCCAGTACAGGTTCGTTCGCTCGGGGGCTGCGCCTTGTCGGAGGAGCGACGCCATACTTACGGCATCACAGTGTTGGGCGGGCCGTGCCGGTTGTCCGGCCATGGCCAGCAACGTCGGGTACAAGTCGTTGGTGATCACCGGCACATCGCATTTGCTGTGAGGACGGACGGCTCCTGGCCACTTCACGAGCAGCGGGACGCGCAGTCCCCCCTCGTACAGCCACCCCTTGCCGGCTCGCAATGGCGCGTTCGAAGTGGGGGCGCCCTCACTCGTCGACAGGCCGCCGTTATCGGAAGTAAAGACAATGATCGTGCGCTCGGCAATTCCGAGGCTTTCCAGAGTGGCCATCACCCGGCCGACACTTTCGTCGAGGCTCGCGACCTTGGCAGCATAGATCGCATGGTCCTGCACACGGCGATCCTGGCGAGTACCTTCGGGACGCGTACGCGGGCCTGATCGGGGCGGCAGCGTCGCGGCTTTCTTTTCGAAATGATCGATCCATTTCTGCTTGGCAACCAGTGGCGTGTGAACGTCGTAGTGCGACAGCCACAAAAGAAAGGGACGGCTCCGCTGGTCCTCGAGGAATTTGACCGCTTCCTCGGTCAATCGATCGGTCAGGTACTCACCCTCGGGTCCGTTGGTGAGGTTCGGCATGTTGTAGGGTGAGATTTGCCGGTTGCCGCCGATTTGTGATCCCGCGATATTGACATCAAAGCCTTGTTCCGTCGGCCAGTATCCCTCGTTACCCAAATGCCACTTGCCCACGAATCCCGTGGCGTACCCCGCCGCGCGCAAAGCTTCGGCCACGGTGACTTCGGACAGCGGCAAGTTGTGCAGGTAAAAGGCGGGATTCAATCGGCCGCGGCGATCCCCAGGTATGAAGTCTGTGATTTTTAGCCGCGCCGGATATTTGCCGGTCATCGCCGCGGCGCGCGTGGGGGAGCACACGGGGCAAGCCGCATAGGCGCTTGTAAAAAGCATGCCGTCAGCAGCCAAGCGATCGATTTGAGGCGTCTCGTAGAACGTGCTGCCGGTGCATCCGAGGTCGGCCCAGCCCAGGTCATCCGCCATGATGACGATAGTATTCGCAGGAGCCGGTTCATCGGCGGCAGCCCACAGCGGTAACAGACAGACATGGAGGAGAATGACGCCTGTACGGACTGCGGGCCAGATCATCGCACAAACCTCAAAACCAAGATCGAACTTGCATCACACAACGCTTTTTAGGGCCTGACAACCGGCAAGCGATGACCGCACTTCTCAACGGCTCTGCCTGCGATCAACTCTCAGTGCAGGCC
>CAMFLN010000768.1 GCA_945957305.1 uncultured Planctomycetaceae bacterium
GATTCCTCTACGTCTCGTGGGCTCGGAGATGTGTATAAGAGACAGCTTTTGCGTGTACCGATCGGTATTGCCAAGACGGCGCTTCAATCGATCGGTCCAGCAGAGCCGCACGCCACCAGGGCAATTTCGCTGAGCCTCCCTTGCCCGCCTCATCGCAGCAAATCCTCGGGCAGCACCAGCGTTCCCTGCGCGTTGTCGCTCTCGAAGCTCTTCAACTCACCGCGGACTGCCGGGCGTGAGCCGGAGAAATAGTACTCGACAATCAATCGCCACGATCCATCCGGCTGGTCCTTTTGCTCAACCGTGACCTTGCCGCTGGCGAATTCATAAGCGCGAAAATCGGCCGCCTGGGCACGAAACGGGATCGGTGTTCCGCTGCACGCCGTGGGCCCCTGCACCAGCTGCGACCCACGATACGCTTTATAAACGATGGGAATCTCGATCTCGTGCATGAAGTCGTTATAGAGCAACTCGATTGAGCGATTGTCCGCGAAATGAAACACGCAGATGCGTTTGTCTTGCGTCATGCGCAGCATCAATGTCGCACCCAGGCCTACGGCAACGAGAAACACCAGCGCCGGCAGCCAGCGCACCAACCGTTCGATTGCATTCCGAGGGGGCCTCGCGGCGTGAGCTTCTTCGCGCCTCGCCAGAAGCGGAGCGAAGAGGACCGGCACAAACGGCAGCACATACAGCACCGCTGCCAGCAACAGAGCGATAATTGCTGCCGAAGCCATGGAATGAGTTCTCGCGGTCTGCGCGAAAACAACCGGTGCGTTGGGAAATCTTCGCGTGCAAGCAATCCCTGCCGCACATTCCAACTCTAACAGATCTCAAACCGCCAGCGGACTGTCTGTGGCCATTTGGCCGCGGCAAGGGGGCGGGGCTCGATTACGAGCGCGCTCTGCTCTGCGGCCGAGCTCGCCGCGTCCAGGTGCAGTCGCGACAGTTCTGCGTCGCATTGCAGCAGCACCCCCGGCGACAATTCGATCTCGGTCGCACTCACTTGCCGGCTCGCGGCCGGGCAGCGAAAGGTGCTGCCGAGAAAACCCGGTTGCGTATAGACACGGGCCGCGACGTCGCAGCGGATGACGCCCAGGGGCGTCACTTCGACTGCCAGCGACCAGTGCGTCTTGCCGGCCCGCCCCACGGCCATGTAGACCAACGCCCCGTCACGTTTTTCCACGTGCCAGTCCTGCAGCGCCGGGCTGGCGGGCCACTCGTCGTTTTGGTTTTCATGGGCCGCGGGCTCAACGGATTCCAATATGGTAACCCAATGAGCATCAACGCGCGCTTTAAACCTTTGCGCAAAGCGATCGCCGCGCCGCTCGAAGCAGAAACGCTCGCCGACCAAGGCGCCGAGTTCACGGTCCATTAGTCGTCACCGGTGACCGCGACCGGCTGGCCGGCACGGCAGCGCAAGAACGCGTCAAGGAACGGCTGAATCTTGCCATCCATGACGCTTTGAAAGTTGCCAACCGAGTAGCCCGTGCGCTGATCCTTGACACGCTGGTCGGGATGCTGGAAGTAATTGCGAATTTGGGAACCGAAACCGGTCTTGGCCTGGTTCTGATATTTGGCGGCCTGCTCGGCCTCTCGTTTTTCTTCTTCAAGTCGTGCCAGGCGGGCTTGCAACATCTTTTGCGCCAGCGCGCGGTTCTTGTGCTGGCTCCGCTCTTGCTGGCACTGCACCACCACGCCGGTCGGAATGTGCGTCAGGCGAATCGCGCTCGAAGTCTTGTTGACGTGCTGGCCGCCGGCGCCGCTGGCCCGGAAGACATCTTCACGCACGTCGTCGTAATTGATTTCAATCTCCGCCGACTCCGGCACCTCGGGCGAGACGTCGACGGCGGCGAAACTCGTTTGCCTTTTTCCTTCGGCGTTGAAGGGGCTGATCCGCACCAGGCGATGCATCCCGGTCTCGCCCTTCAGATAACCGTAGGCCATGGGGCCGCGGACGAGGATCGACGCGCTGTTGATGCCCGCCTCTTCGTTCTCTTGCCGATCGAGCAATTCGGCGTCGTACCCCTGCTCCTTGGCCCAATACAGGTACATCCGCAACAGCATGTCGGCCCAATCGTGCGCGTCGGTGCCGCCGTCGCGCGCGTTGATCGTGAGAATGGCGTTGTTGCCGTCGTTGGGACCGTTGAGCAATGCTTTCAGTTCGAGGTCTTCGAGCGTGGCTTCCAGCTTTTCGATTTGCGGCGCCACCTCGGCCGCTAGTCCCTCGTCTTCTTCGGCCAGTTCGAGCATCACGTCCAGGTCGGACAGGGCACCGACCAACTCGCGCAAGGGTTTGACGATCGCCGAAATCGCCTTCAGCTCGGCCACGGTTGCCTGCGCCGACTCGGGCTTATCCCAGAAGCCGGCCTCGGACATTTGCGCTTCGATCGCGGCGACACGCTTTTGGCGCGCCTCGTAGTCAAAGAGAGTCTCGCAGTTGAGTGACCCTCTGACGGATGGCCTTGGCCCGATCGGCAAGCTCCTTGTTCACGGGAATCGATCCTTAATTGCTGGCGGAATGCGCGAGAGCAGAAACGCTGAATTCTATCGCTTTGATCGCGCGGCGACCACCGCGGTTTCACCCACGATTGGTCCGTGAGGCTGAAGTTATTGCGATCAATCGTCCTGCCATGCTGGATCAGCGAGGGTCAGGGCCCGCAATATGGAGTGCGGGGGATTTGCATTTTTGTGAGAATCAACGAAGTAGCAAGTGCGACCGTCTGGGGAGAGAGCCCAGTGGGCAAATTTTCCATCGCCCCACGGGCCTAGCCGCATCAGGGGCTGCCCGGTCGGCGTATGCCAGAAGCCAAGGTAGGCGTGGTCTTGGATCGCGATGATCGTGCGCCCGTCAGCCGTAAACCGGGGCGCCATCATCTTATCGTCAGTGGTAGGCAATTGGCGGATCACCTTGCCGCTCGCCAGATCCCACAACAACGCCTTTCG
>CAMFLN010000769.1 GCA_945957305.1 uncultured Planctomycetaceae bacterium
CCGCTTCCGAGCGTGACCATTTTTACGGCGCGTGACATCGTCACCCTCGACCGCACGAAACCGAAGGCCGATGCCGTCGCGGTGGTGGGGGAGCGCATTCTCGCCGTTGGTTCGCTAGAAGAGTTGAAGACGGCCGCCGGCGACCAGCCCTACACCGTGGACAATAGCTTCGCCCAACAGGTGATCGTTCCCGGTTTCATTGCGCAGCACGACCATCCCTTGCTCGCCGCCCTGACGATGACCTCGGAAATCATCTCCATCGAGGATTGGGTGCTGCCCTCGGGTACCGTGCCGGCTGCGAAAGACCGCGAGGAATATATCCGTCGCCTCACGGATGCCGAGGCGAAGATGAAGAACTCCAGAGCCGTGCTCCTTAATTGGGGATACCATCACTATTTCCACGGCAAGCTCACCCGGTCAGACCTGGACAAGATTTCCACGACCCGCCCGATCATTGTCTGGCACCGCTCCGCGCACGAGTTCATCGTGAATACGGCGGCTCTCACAACCTTCGGCGTCACCAAGGATTTCGTGTCCAAGCTTCCCGACGGCGCTCGCAAACAAACGGACTTCGACGAAGGCCACTTCTGGGAGCAAGGCCTATTCGCGGTCATTGGAAAGTTCGCTCCCGCCATCGCCTCGCCACAACGATTGCGCGACGGGTTGCGGTTCGTCAAGGAATATCTTCATGCCAACGGCGTCACCGTGGGTTGCGAACCCGGCGGACTTCTTTCGAAGAATCTTCAGGATGCACAGAACTCTGTATTAAGTGATTCCGCCACTCCGTTCCGCTACTATTTCATTGCGGATGGCAAATCCATCACCGCAGCCCAGCCGGACGACAAGGTCATTCCCGAGACCGAGAAACTCCTCTCCTGGGGCGACGGCCGCACTGCCTATCTTCCCAAGCAGGTGAAACTCTTCGCTGACGGCGCGATTTTCTCCCAGGCCATGCAAATCCGCGAGCCTTACACGGACGGCCACAAGGGCGAATGGATGATGGACCTCGATTTCTTCAAGCGGAGCTTTCGGATTTACTGGGACACCGGCTATCAGCTCCACGTCCACGTCAATGGCGACGCCGGTCTCGACATGGTCCTCGATACGCTCGAAGAGAACCTGCGTCGCCACCCGCGCAACGACCACCGTACAGTCATCGTCCATTTCGCCGTGTCCCAGAAAGAACAGGTGGAACGCATCAAGCGGCTCGGCGCGATCGTCAGCGGCAATCCTTACTACACCACCGCACTGGCCGACAACTACAGCAAATCCGGCCTCGGCCCGGATCGAGCCGACAACCTCGTCCGCATGGGTGATGTGGAGCGGGCCGACATTTCCTACTCCTATCACTCGGACATGCCAATGGCTCCCGCTCAACCACTCTTCCTCATGCACTGCGGCGTCAACCGCACGACCATGTCGGGCCGCATCGCTGCTCCCGAACAGCGCGTGAGCCGCGAGGGCGCACTACGGGCCGTGACCCTCAATGCCGCCTACTCGCTCCGACTCGAAAAAGAGGTCGGCAGCATTGAGCCGGGGAAACTCGCCAACTTTACGGTCCTCGACGATAACCCCCTCACCTGCGATGCGGGACACATAAAAGATATTCGAGTTTGGGGGACGGTCCAAGAAGGTCGGGCGCTGCCCGTGTTGCGACATGAAACTCAGTCGCGACGCGAGCCAACTCCGCGCGAGTTGGAATTGATGGAAGTGCGACGGCTGAACGCCCTCTACCAAAAGAGCATTAGGCAGGGGCAACACGTCGGCTGGACCGCTCAGATGAGTCTTTCAGCGGACGATCCATCGTCGGCGATTGGAAGTTTAAGAGCTTGCGGTCCCGGCTGCTCATGTAGCATCCTTCAATCCCTGTTCGCCAATTTGATGGCTGATGCGACTCTGTCGCCGTGAAGAACTGCTCAAAAAAGCCAAAGGAATCGACTGGCGACGAGACTTGTATCGCGATTGGCATCAGCTGAACCCGCGAGACTAGCAACGAGATTTGAACTCGGTACGTGCTGCAAAGGATTCGAGTTGGGGCGAATCAAGTTCTTATGTCGTCTTTTCGTCGCCCTGTTTGAACCGAGATCGCACATTCTACTCCTCGGCGCAAATCTTTTTCCTTAAACAATTAACGGCTCTTCGCCAAGCACGAGCGAAGAGCCGTTGATAATTTAAGTCGGGGTGACTGGATTTGAACTATCCTATCAATCGATTCAATTCCCGCCGCCTCCATTTTTGGGCATCTTTGCCTTTCGATGACACCGAGTGACCCTCGGTGTTGTAACTGTGCACTGGCAGGGGAGCTCATCCTGCGGTTTCGTTCTTACAGAGGCTTCTTTGCAGTTCACTCCGCATGCCAAAACAGTGGGCAGGACCTCTCGCTGCAAACCTCCTATGCAGTCAGCGGCATCGCTTTCAAAAATTTGGCTACTCGACGATCATCTGCCCGTTCATCACCATCCAGTGCCCTGGAAATGAACACAGATAGGGATAGCGCCCTGGATTTTCTGGGGCGCGAAAGTAGATCGAGAATTCCTGGCCGGGTGAGACTATGTCGGAGTAGGCCAGCACGTCGTCCGACTCGGGCACATAGTGGCGCTGGGCCGCGGTGGGATCAGCGATGATTTTATTCGCCAACTCGCCAACCTTGCCGAGGGTACCCGGCTGCAAGAGTACCCAATTGTGCGGCACGACATCGGGATTCACGAATGTCAACTTGATTGGCTCGCCCGCCCGCACGGTGATCGAGCGTGTCGCAAAGGTTAGATTCTTGCCCGCTTCGACACGCAGGACTCGGGCGTCAGGGATTTTTTTTGCGAACGGATTGGGACGCGGCGGATTCGCCAGCGCCGCCAGGTCGGCCAGAATCGGATGTGGGGCGATCGTCTTTTGCGCCGGCTTGTACCCAGCAAAGTCCGTGAACGGTGCGTCCAAGGCATGAAC
>CAMFLN010000770.1 GCA_945957305.1 uncultured Planctomycetaceae bacterium
AAGCGAACTCGCCGGCAAGGATGCTGGCGGACGCTTCGCTTATAAGAGGTCAGAGGGTTTGCGGTCAGCAAGCTCTCTGCGCAAGCAAGACGAATCAAGCTCGGTTGTCGCGGAAGTGCGCCGGGCGCAAGACACGGAAGTCGCTTCTAACAGAGCGAGAACCCGCTTCGCAAACCAAAGGCTCGCCGGACACGGCGAGAATGTGCGTCCAATCGCTCCCGGAAAAGGATGGCGTCCTTTGCCCCCCTGGGACCCATTCTTTCCGGGGGTTTTTTTGCGCGCGTGCCGCGGTGCGCCAGGGTAAAGTAGTGCCCGCAGAGGATGTTTGACCGCCTTGCCGGGCTTCCACTCGCGGGTCGCATCTTTGCCTTGGAGCTTGCCGGTGAATACTCGTTCGGCAAACGGGAATTCACACTCACCTGCGCTCGTCCCGCTCGGACGCGATCCGTGGATCGTCGGCGCGATACTCCTTGGCACGTTGGTCCGCGCTTGGAGCTTTGGCCAAGTTCCTGCGGGATTGCACCAGGATGAAGCGTCGGCCGCTTATGACGCCTTCTGCCTGTGGAACTACGGAATTGACCGCAATGGTTTCCACAATCCTGTCGTGCTGGTTGGCTGGGGATCGGGCATGTTTGCGCTGCTGTCCTATGCAGCTCTTCCCGTAATCGCCATGGCGGGCCTCACTTCCTGGGTGATTCGCCTTCCCTGCTTGCTGGCCGGGATCATTGCTATGTTGGCGTTTGCACTGCTGGCCGAGCGACTGCACGGACGGCGCGTCGCCAGGACCGCCACGTTTTTGCTCGCGATTTGTCCGTGGTCCGTCATGATTTCGCGCTGGGGACTCGACTCGAACATGCTGCCAGCCGTGTTTCTGTGTGGCGTGACGGCTCTCACCTGGGCATTTGACCGCCCTTGGTTCTTGCCATTTGCTGCCGGACTCTTCGGTCTTTCGTTGTACGCGTACGGCACTGCGTATATTGCTCTGCCGGTGTTCCTGACGCTCGTGATCGCGTACGGCGTCTACCATCGACGTTGGCCCGCGGCGCCAGCCATCGTGGGTTTGTCGACGCTGGCGCTGGTCGCCTTGCCGGCGGTACTCTATGTGGCAGTGAATTGGTGGAAGATCGATTCCATTATCACGCCGTGGTTCAGCATTCCTCGCCTGCCCGGTGTGCCGCGCTTCGACACCGTGGGGAATTTTCATATCACCGATCCCCTGTTCATCGTGCGTGTCGGCGAAAACCTGGTCGGAGCCGCCCGGCTGCTAATCACGCAAAGCGACGGCCAAGTCTGGAACGAGATGCCGTGGTTCGGAATCTTCTATCTGTTCAGCCTGCCGCTGGCGGTCGTCGGCATCTATCAGCTCGGACGGGAATGCTGGACGCGGGAATTCCGCCCGGCGTTTATGCTGCTCGCCTGGTACGCGGCGGCGCTGGTCGTGGCTGCACTGGTGCGTCCCAATATCAATCGCTTAAACCTTGCCTGGTTGCCGCTGGTCTACGCCGTGGCGCTGGGGCTGACAGGACTGACCGCGCAGCGTCCCACTTGGTTTCGCGGCGCGATTTGGGCGTACACAGTGTCCTTCGCGGCGTTCGTCGGGGCGTACTTCACGAACTACTCCGCATACTCGTCCAACGGCTTCAATCCCGGATTGATCGCTGCCATTCGCGCGGCAAGCAAAAATCAAGACCGCATCGTGTACGTCACTCACTCGGTGACGTTCCCTTATATCTTTGTGCTTTACGCCAACGAGATCGATCCGCGCGAGTTTCAGCGCACGGTCGAGTATTTCAACCCGCACGATGAGTTTCGCCTGGTGACCCAATTCGGGCGTTTTCGATTTGTTCATCCTCCGGTGGAGGAGCCGGGGCCCAAAGCCTTCGTCTTTCGCCATGACGAGTTGCCGGAGTGGACGGCAGGGCAACAGCGGGAATCCTTCGGCGACTTTGTCGTCGTCAGCACCGATTAGCCCGATCGCGGGGGTTGATTGCCCAAAACCCACGGCAAGGCAACAATCGCTGTCGATCGTTGACTGGCATTGTTTCGGCGAAGGAGTTTCCATGTTGTGGCTTTCTCTATTATTGCTCGGTGGCGCTCCGCTCGATGTCGCCGGCGACAAGCAACTCTTCATCGACCAGCGTTTCATCGCCGAGAGCCAGGGGATCGAACTGCGCACGAACCCTGCGCAGAAGATCGCGAAACTTGTCGACGAGGCAGGACAACCGCTGCAGGGGCACATCAGCCGCGTGATCGATGATCAGGGAATCGTGCGTTTGTACCTCGGAGCGGACAGCGTCGACGAATACCAAAGCACCGATGGCCTGACCTTCAAGCGCAGTGGAACGCGTCTCTCCGGCGGTGGGTTTACCACCGTTTTTCTCGATCCACACGAGGCCGATTCGGCGCGGCGCTACAAGTCGTTCTCCTTGGAGTTCTCGCCGCCGTTCGATCCTGAGAAGCACGGCGTGTTCGCCAGCTATTCCGCAGATGGGGTGAATTTCACCAAGGTGGGGCGAGTTCTCCCGTTCTTTACCGACAATCCCACAATCGTGGATTGGGATCCCCAGCGCAATAAGTACGTGATCTATACCCGTGCTTTTGATTACGGCTCGGAAAATCAGCGGCGCATTGGCCGCATCGAAACCGATGATCCCTTGCAACCATGGCCATATAAGAAAACCGACCATGACCGGATGTTTTTGGGAATCGACAACGTCAATGTCGTCCTCTCGGCCGACCCCCAAGACGATCCGCATTCCGACATCTACTACAACGCCTTCACCAGTTATCCTTGGGCGGCGAACACGCGGCTGATGTTTACCGCGCAGTTTCGACACTTCTCGCCAGACCGCCACCCGTTCATTCAACCGCCGGTGGCCGGCCGCTGGGAGGACTTTGGCATGCTGGAAGTACAACTCGCGGTCAGCCGGGACGGGATC
>CAMFLN010000771.1 GCA_945957305.1 uncultured Planctomycetaceae bacterium
CATCAGAGTGCCGTTTGCATAGCTCGCCGTACTGTAGAACTGGCTCGCCGTGAAGCCGGTCGATTCGGTGAAATCAGCCCCACGAATCTCGGCGCCGGCGAAATTGGCATTGCTGAGGGTCGATGCAGCCAACACGGCGTTCTGCAGATTGGCGTTGGTGAAGTTGGCTGTCGCGAGCGTTGAGTAGCCGAGGTAGGCGCCAGTAAGAGTAGCGTTGGTAAAGACGACATGCGGCGCGTCCACACCGAACAAGTCGGCGTCGAGTAGATTTGCATTGGTAAAGTTGGCGCTCGTCAAATTCGAAACCAATAATGCGGCGCTCGAAAGATTGGAATCGGCAAACGTGGCATTCGTCAGGTCGTCAAAACTCAGATCGGCAAAGGCGAGTTGATGCCCAGGCATGTTCCAGCCGCTCAGATCGATGCCAGGGCCCGGATTAATGCCCTCGGTGCCGGGAATCACCTCGCCGTTGTAGGCGTTGTAAATCTGGGCGCAGGCGGGATTGCCCGTCGTCGCAAGCCAAGTGAGGATGGCGTACGAAATGGACCGTCGGAACCGGCCATCCGAGATGCGTTGTACGTTTGTTGCCGTTCGCTGTCGTTGCTGAACCAAATTGATATAGCCCCTGATTCTTAAGAGTTGAGCCGAAACAGGCACGGAGATGCGGGCCAGCCCCGCCAATCGGGCCGAATTCTGTCCACCCCGACACTAGGGGCCAGTGAAAAGTGGAAAGGGACGCGCCCGCGGTTAGATTTTTCTGTTTTGATCCCTCACCGATGGCTTCAATCAAAGCTCAAGAGGTATTTGGACCGTGGCATTTCGGCACAGCCGAGAGCAGTTCGTGATCGCCGGTGCGTGAAGGCGCGTATAAGGGGAAGTCACAGGGCGCCGAGGGCTCGAGCGGCGCAAGCGAGTCAGCGGGGCGAGCTGTCGGCTGTGGGCCAGACCGTCGAGGCCGGCAGGAAAACTTCCTCGCCGTGGCCCGTCTTAATCAGCACGGCACCGTAGACGGCCTCGCCCTCCCGTTCGCCATCGTCAAAATTCGGGAAGCCGCCCACATAGCCGTGGGCTTTGGCCCAGCGATGAATCTCTCGAATCCGATCACGATCGGAATCAATCTCCCCCAGTTCCTTGACGGATACGTCGCGTCGTTCGAAGGAGCCGGACTCTAATAAGACGACTGACGGCAGTCGTCCTGTGAACAAATCGGCGTAGCCAGCCTTGCCCAACTGCCGAGCCTCACGATCGGCATTGCGCGACAACCAGACGAAATCATTGTCGGTGATTGTGGTTGCTGCCTGGAGTGTTTCATTTCTGGCGTGGGTTAACATTAATGCCCCCAACAACAGTCCCTGGTCCTCCTCGCGGTCGTCAAACGTGGGCCGCAATACTTTGAAGCCGACGCCCGATAACCAAGCAAACTGTTGGAAGACTTCTGGCAGCGATTCGTTGCGTCGCACATCTCCCCAGGGCAATGCCCGCACGGGTGCGGCATTCGGCATTGCTTGGTGCAAGGCTACGTCTGTCGCCGCGAACCGTCGTTGACCGCCTGGATCGCGCGGAGCGGTCCAGCGGACAACCTCTCCTTCCTCGAGGTTAGCCAGTAATTCATCGTCGTGCGGTCCAAAGACTAGCGAAAGCGCGGCGCCGCGCAGATTATCCAACGTGACCAGGTTCTGCCCCGTTCGCAGATCCCAAATGCGTACGATGCGATCCTGACCGGCGGTAGCCAGATTCCGTCCATCGTGGGAAAACGCTACAGCGGTTGGCATTCCAGGATGCACCGCTAGATTGTGCTGAACCGACCCGTCGATGGCGTTGAGTACGAATATTCGGCCATCCTCAGAGGCTGCTGCCAACTGCAGATCATCGGCGGAGAAGCAGACTGGTCCGAGACATCGTGGTGTGTTTACGGAGAGCAGCCGTGGTGTGGCGCCTTGATTGACATTCCATACGGCCACGCGCCCCTCCGCCAACGCCGCGGCCAATTTGCACCCGTCGTGCGAGAATTGCACCGAGCATGGTGGGGCTGGATATGGCGCGTCGATGACCCGAGGTCCGTTCCGCCAGTCAATAACCTGCAGTCGCGAAATGCCCAGTGCCACGAGCCGTCCGTCAGGCGAAATTGCTGGCGGCCAGCGATTGTCATGCAAGATCGCCGCGGCGGCCAATGTCCACGGGGTGTCGCGCGTTCGTACGAACAGCTCCCCTCCTTTATTGACCGCGACGAACGTCGAACCGGTGGAGTCAAGTGCCGTGGTGACAATGGTGGTTGCGGACTCGATCGATGCCAATCCGTCTCTCTGGGAGCCTTCCTCGAAAATTTTAGTACTGAGCGCTTCTGCGCCGTTCCGCGAAATGGCATGGAACGCGCCGGCGTTATCGATAGTGAACTGGCCGCGCTCAAGCGAATACTGGGGGAGAAGCTCGTACTGTTCCGAGAGCTTGCAAAGCTTCGCCGTACCGTCAGAACTTGCCGTGGCAAAGCTATCGCCATCGGGCGCGAACGCTACACACCACAATCGCTCAGCATGACCATCAAAAGCAGCCTCGAGCCTGCCCGTGGCGACGTCCCACAAACGCGCGCTGGGATCGCGACTCGCGGTGACGATGCGTGTGCCATCGGGAGAAAACGCCAGGCTGGTCAAGCGCGTTTTGTAAGCTTGTGTGCGGCGCAATTCAGTCCCTGTGGCGACATCCCACAGGACCAAGTCGCCATTTTGTCCTCCCGCTGCCAGGCGGCCTCCGGCTGGCGAAAAACGCACAACATAGACGGCGCCGCATTGTCCCTCCCATGTGGCGCGTTGCCTGAGGTTAGCGAGATCCCACAAAATGACTTGGGAATCGGTGCCAGCGGAAGCTAATGTATGCTCGTCAGGAGCGAAATCGATCGACTCGACGAGATCGGTATGTCCCTGCAGGGTGCCGAGCCTTTGCCA
>CAMFLN010000772.1 GCA_945957305.1 uncultured Planctomycetaceae bacterium
GTCTTGAGTTTATTGAGACATGCCTTGAATTCACCCGAGTTCTGGTTGCCCGCAGCACCTTTCCAATGACGCACGGTACCATCGAGATCAATGTGCCTTCGCTGCACATAGAACTTAAATTCCACGGCGGCGCTGTTTCCGTCAATTTGCAGTACGAGATCAATCCGATTCCATTCAGATTGCAAAATTGCGTTGGGTTGGAGCCGCTTAATCTCAGCCATTACAAAGGAACGAAATGTTGATTCGTCAACGTTGCTCAGTCCTACAAGCTCAGCTTGTAGCTGCAAGCACTCCAGTGATTTGGTAATCGCTGCGACGAGAAGTTCTTTTATCGAGTTGAATTGAGCTGCCATCACCCCCCCCGAATCAGAAGTCAGTATACGCCTCCCTCTACCAATCCCCCACGCTCCCGTCCGCATAAAACGAACGTTGCAACAGTTCTTGCTGGAACGGGTGCTTCTTCACCTCGGCCTCGTTGATTTCGATTCCCAGCCCCGGCTTGTCTGACGGGCGCACAATTCTCCCCTCACGCTCGACATGAAAACCTTCGGTGACGACGTCCTGGCGCCAGGGGACGTCAAGGTGGACCGCCTCGCAGATGATGTAGCTTGGCGTCGCGAAGCCGAATTCCAAGGACGCCGCCGTGCTGACCGGCCCCTGCGGGTTGTGCGGCGCCAGGGCCACGCGATAGGTCTCGGCCAGGGCCGCGATCCGTCGCGCTTCGGACAGTCCGCCCGTGTGCGTGATGTCGGGCTGGGCCACGCTGAAAGCCCGCCGTTCGAAGAACTCGCGGAACGCGTGAATGCCGATCAGCCGCTCACCGGTGGCGATCGGCGTCCGCACGGCGTGTTGAATATCGGCGATCGCGGCGGCCGACTCGGGCCAGCACGGCTCTTCGAGCCAGTACAGCTCGTACGGTTCGAGCGCCTTGGCGAACAACAGGCCCATTCGCGGCGAGGGACGCGCGTGGCAATCGACCATCAGGTCGATGTTGTCGCCCACGGCCTCGCGCATGGCACGGACGCACGCCTCGGCATAGCGAATCGGGCGCAGTCCTTCGAGCGGCATCGTCTCGGGCACGGCCATGGTCTTCATGGCGGTGAAGCCTTCGTCGACGGCCCGCGCGGCTAGCTCGGCGAAGCGTGGGGCATCACCGGGCGTCGCTTCGTACATGTCCTCCATGCGGCCGCCGCCCAGGTGGCAATAGGTGCGGATGTAATCGCGGACCGGTCCCCCCCACAATTTGTGACACGGAACGCCGTGAATCTTGCCCAGGATATCCCACAGGGCGATATCGATACCGCTAATGGCGGTGCCGCGGACGGCGCCATTGCCGTGCCAGAAGTGCTGACGAAACATCATTTGCCACAAGTGTTCGATCCGCGTCGGGTCTTCACCAATCAACAGCGGCGCCAGGTCGTCGATCGCGCCCACGACGGCACGGGTGTGCCATTCGAGCGTGGCCTCGCCCCAGCCCCATAAGCCGGGCTGATCGGTCAGCACCTTGACGAAGATCCAATTGCGCATGCGAGCGTGACAGACGTGCGATTCGATAGCCGTGATCTTCATGCGTGTTGCTGTTCGTTTCCTGGTTCAGAAGCGGCAATCGCACAGCGACCGCAGGCGATTGGAGTAGGCTTCTCGGTCGCCTGAACTTAGCATCCGGCAGCGCTCGGATCAAGATCGTGACGGTGTTCTCTTGTTGACACACGACAGGTGTGCCATTCAATTGGCGGCCTGCTGCCGGTGTTGTGCGAGTTCGCTATATCCAGGGCCAATCTACGGCACGCCATTTCGATCGGATCAATGCCCGAACGATCATTGCCACCCGCTGCAGATTCGCGAGGTCCGCGGATCGGGGTGCGCTATGTTGTCCTGGCTTGGTTATGCGTGGCCGCCGCGTTGGCCTATGGCCAGCGCTTCCTGCTGGGCTTGTGCACGACTCTGGTGCAGAAAGACCTGGAACTGTCCGACAAGGAGATGGGCTGGGCCTTGGGGGCCTTTTTCTTCACTTATGCCGCGCTACAGATACCCGGAGGCTGGTTGGCCGGTCGCTGGGGAAGTCGCGCGGCGCTCGCCGCCTGCGTTGCGTTCTGTTCGCTCGCGGCGACCTTTACTGGCATCTCGGGCGGGCTGGCGTCGCTGGTACTGTGGCGGTTGGCCGCGGGCGCGGGACAAGCCGGAATCTTTCCCGCCTCGACGGCCAGCATCGCCGGCTGGTTTCCGCGCACTGAGCGCGCGGTCGCCAGTGGACTGCTGACCGGCTTCATGTCGGCCGGCGGCGCAGGAGCGATGGCCCTCGGCGGCTGGCTGCTGGCGCGCTGCGATTGGAATTTTGTTTTTGTGGTCTTCGGCCTGCCCGGCTTGTTGTGGTCCGTGGGGTTTTATTTGTGGTTTCGCAATTCGCCGTCCGAGCATCGCGCGGTGAGCGCGGACGAAATGGCCGTGATCCGCGGCGGCCAGGATGCCGTGGCTGCGAACGCGGGCGATCGTGCCGCGGGCGAGGCGACACCGTGGTTGGCCTTGTTGCGCAGCAAGGCGATGTGGTTGATCGGCTGGCAGCAGTTCTTTCGCGCCGCAGGATACGCATTGTTCACCAGTTGGTTCCCCAAGTATTTGCAAAAGGTCTACGGATCGACCGTGGAGGAGGCCGGGGTCTTGACCGGAATCGCGCTGGTCGCCGTGGTCGTGGGGTCGCCGGCCGGCGGCATCTTTTCGGACTGGTTGCTCGCCCGCACGGGCAGTCGCCGCGGCAGCCGCAAGGGGACCGCTATCGTCACCATGTTGACCTGTGCTCTGTTTTTTCTGGCGGCGGGTTATGCCGGCAATGCCTCGGCCGCGACCGTGTTGATCGCCGTGGCCGCATTCTTCGGCGCGATTGCCGGGCCCGTGGCCTATGCCATCACGATTGATATGGGGGGGCGGCAC